>NZ_LWGE01001280.1:0-6264 GCF_001635315.1 Oleiphilus sp. HI0123 | reverse complement strand
CCACTGCACATCCATACCGACTTTAACGAATACAGTCACGATACCGGTATCCTGACAAATTGGTCGCTTACCTTCTGCACACATACGTGAATTGATGAGTATTTGTGCCATTGCATCTTTAGCAGCTTGGGACTCTTCTTTTAAATACGCTTCATGGACGGCATCAATAAAGTCTTTTGGGTGATAGTAGGAGATAAACTGCAGGGCATCTGCAACGCTATCAATTAAATCTGCTTGACGAATTGTGGTCATAGTCACTCTCTAACGTTTTTCTTTAATTAATAAACTGCTGAGGCTCTTAAGCTTTTGGCCAGGCCCATGTTGTGTTTATCAATTAATACATGGCTGATCACCCACTCATCTTCTGAGCGATCAATTATTGGGGTACTGAATTGTACTCTGATTGAAGATGAGTTTGTAGTCACACCTACAAAGCTTAAACGACGGTTAAATTCGTTACAGCTACTAAGCAAGTGCATCTAATTCTTTGCGCTAAAAAATTAGACAAATTGCTTTTTCGTGTCTACGTTTAATCTAGGTCAAAATTTTTAGGCCTGGTGGTGTGTGTTGCTGAATTTAAACAGATAAAACCAAGCAAGCATCCACCATCTAGCCACTACTTATTTGAGACAACGTTTAGGAAAGGTCTTATCCATGTATAAAAAAACCTTATTAAGTGTCGCGATTGCGTCAGCATTATCATTAACAGGCTGTCTGGACACTACTGATCCAGAAAACAACCCGAAAGAAAGAGATAACGAAAACTCACAGACGACCCCTCCGTCATCTGAGCAACAGGCGAATATTGAGCAGAACGAAAATAACCTCTACCCAGTATTTAACCCTGCTACCGGAGAGTTTCCTAAGCCAAATGACCTTTTACTACAAACAACGGATCCCGACGGTTCCTATGCTATCCCTGGTCTAGCCGAGAAAATTGCTGCAGGCACAGAAACACCACCTGAAGTCGCACTTGAGTATCTTAGTGGCGCATCCTTAACAGCCCCAATCGATATCGAAATTGGCCAAGGCATAGCAGGGTCCGACATAACAGATACGATAAACACAGATACGGTTATCGCAGAAAGCTTTATTAATGTTGGAGGCGCTCCTGTTCCTAACCCTGCCCAAAGCGTATTTCTGTTAGAACTAGAATATGCTGGTGGCGACCCTCTTAAAGGACTAGTCAACGAAGAATCCCCTACAGTTACTGACGCCATTACAGCAGCACAAGCCAGTGGTGGAGATTTATCGGCAGCAGGAGAACTTCTAGGAATAGCGGCTTCACCTAAGTATAGCGCTGAAGTCATTACCCGAGACAAAGTCGTTGGCGGCGAACGAGTAGAAACAAGTTACATACGAATCCAACCTTTAGAGCCTTTAAACCCTAACAAGCGCTACATTGTTGCACTGACCGATGAAATCAAAGATACCGAAGGAAAGTCTTTGATCAAACACCCTGGTATAGCCAACTATGCTGCCCTCGCTGATGAAAATCGAGAACCCGCCAACCCTCTCCTTGACGATGTGCAAGCTCAAATTGATTTCTGGGAAAAGGTTACCGCGAGCTATTTAGGCAACCTAACCAATGCGGCACGCCCAGATGATCAGCAATTAACTGAAGACAACATTGTTTTTACAAGTGGCTTTACCACTTCTAATGACACAAAAGTTGTCGACTATATGGTAGACCCTACCGAGTGGGCAACGAATACGGTTAAGACTCTTGTGACAACTGGCGCAGCAAAAGCGGCAGTTGATGCCGGCGCAGAAGATTATGCAACCATTAAAGGCGCTGTTGATACAGCAATCAGCAACTGGACCGCAGAGAGCTTCAATCCAGCTTTAGCAGGGTGTGATACCTATCCTGCTGGCGATGCACGCTTTGCATGCGCCGGTACCGGTATGATCACTGCAGCAAAAGCAGGTGGAATGTCTTTTCCTGAGCCCGCAGCCGATGATAGCGTAGCTTTCGACACACCGCGAGACCTAAGAACAGTATCAGCATTTATTACCGATGCAATCGCTCCAGTAGGTGCCGTAAACATTTCTGAAGGCTCCTTGACGATTCCTTACTATTCAGGTGTACCTGATACACGAGGCGTAAGCGATGGAACCGAAGCGAGACTTGTAGGCGAATGGTGGAAAGCAGATTCAACCTTAGCCACTCAAATAAATACTGCTTTTAACCTAGAGGCACTTGGCGCAGCTCTGCCACAAGCGACGACATCAAATGTTGTGAATCATTTGTTTCCGTTCCCAGCAAAGAACTCTACAGAAGAAATACCGGTATTAGCAATCTTCCCGGCAGATGACTCGAATATGCCGGCAGATGGTTATAAAACTGTTATTTACCAGCATGGTATTACAACTGATCGAAGTGTTGCCCTAGCACTCGGTAGCGCCATTGTTGCGAACAGCGGTGGAACCGTTGCGGTACTCGCGATTGATCAACCACTTCATGGTATTGATGCGATTTCTGAAGAAGGCCGCCTGGCATACGCAGCACAATTCCTTGCTGGTGGTCAGCTAGCTGGTTTCCCAGAGTCATTAGCTCCTGGCGATACCAATAATCAAGCTTTAGTTGATGGCACTCTTGCCACCACATTCGTGACAACATCATTAGACTCAGCGACAGTTATTGATGCGAGTGACGGTATTAGCGCCGCTGAAGCTGACCTGATTACTGAAACTTTTGCGGGAACCATCGCTGAAACAGTTGTAACCGGACAATTGCACGGCTCACTGATTGATATCACCGACGGAATCGACGGGACCGAAGCTGGCTATATTTCTGCTGCACTAAGCGGAGATCTTACCTACAATGTCGTAGCTGCTCAGTTAAACGGTACATTAATCGATATCACCGATGGCATTGACGGCACTGAAGATGCAACCATCAATGGCACAATCACGGCCGCATTAGGCGATGCAAGCGGAAATCCAACGCTTGATGCGACTGTTCAAAACCTTACAGCCCTAGAAGCAGCAGCTTCAAGCCTCCAAAGCTTACAGCTTGCGGCACAAGGTCTTGGCTTAATGCAGAATACTATTGAAAACGGTGCTAGCCAGATCCCTGGTCTAGGACAAGGTTCTGCCGATGAGCGTCACTTTGGCTTTGGCGGCGGTGTTACCAACGTTGTACCGATGGATTTCGCTGACGGCACCGTGGGCAGCTCCTCATCAGACCCTATCGATTGCTCCAACACGGGTTCTGGTGCATTCACGATTAACCCACTTAGCTTCCTAACTAGCCGTGATAACTTTAGACAGCACATGTCTGACTTAATGACTCTGCGTCTGTCTATTCCAACCATGGATATCGATGGAATAGATGATAACGGGCCAGAAGGTGATGGCTTTGACTTAAACGGAGACGATGTTCACTTTATTGCTCACTCTTTAGGTACCTTTAACGGCATTCCATTTGTCGAAATCGCGAACCAAACCAGTAGAACTGAAGATAACATTGTGTCTGCAAACTTTTTAACGCCAGGTGGCAACATTGCACGACTAGCAGAGAATTCCCCAGTATTTGCGCCGGGTATACTGCTAGCATTGCAATCTGCTGCTGGTTTACAAAGAGGCGATGCAGACCTTGAGACCTTCCTTAACGTTCTTCAAGCGTCATTTGACTCTTTTGATCCAATTAACTTTGTAGGCAACTTGAGTAGCACCACTTCTACAACCAAAGCCTTATTTAGCGAAGTGGTTGGCGATGTATTTATTCCAAATAATGCATCTCCCGCTGTTGACGTTGTACAACCAGCGAATATCGGCTGCAACGCAAACCCATACGCCGGCATCTCGCTTGGTGAAGGTACAGCGGCTCCTCTAGCAGGGACAAGTCCACTGCAAACTGCTTCCGGTGCTGTAAGCATTGGAGACTCAACTGATGAAGCAAGCATTAACTTCATTCGTTTTGAGAGTGACAGTGGTGCTCTACACACGACCCCTGCAGCGGCAGCTTCCTCTGCTGAGGCACCTGCTTTTGCAGAGTTTGTTACACAAGCAGCATCTTTCGTATTAAATGACGGTGAAGAAATCACTGTTGGGGATAGTGACCTGATAGTCGACGCCGAATAAAATGTAAGGAAACTAAAAGCCTCCGGCCTAACACCCGGAGGTTTTTTTTGCCCTTAAACCTCATCACTAATTGAGCTAGCTCAACCCCCTCTTCCCAAACTCAAGTCATACTAAGCACGTCCAAACTCAATACCAGCCCGACTTCAAAGCCAAAAAGCCGGGAGTGCGCATTTGGAAATTGCTGACGTCTTACTCGACATCCTTATCATTCTTGTTGTCGCCAGGGTGCTTGGCGATATTTCTCGCTATTTTGGCGCACCGAGTGTTATTGGCGAACTCTGCGCTGGCATTTTGATTGGCCCGAGCTTATTCGCATGGGTAGAGGTCAACGAGATTATATTTTTCTGGGCGAAATTGGCGTCATTCTATTGCTGTTTGACGTAGGATTGGAGACTGACCTAGGGAAGCTTGTATCCTCAGGCAAAAGTCTACTGTCGTGGCGCTAGGAGGCTTTATCGCGCCCTTTCTTGGTGGCTTTGCGGCAAGTTACTGGTACTTTGAACTATCACTACTTGTATCACTGTTTATCGGCGGAACCTTAACCGCCACCAGCATTGGCATCACCATTCGAACACTTTCAGATCTTAACCGACACCAAAGCGACGAAGGACAGGTAACATTGGGCGCCGCCGTACTCGATGATATTCTCGGCGTAATACTTCTTGCCCTACTCTATGACTTCTCAGTCAACGGCAATATCGACCTTATGAGCGCCGGTAGAGTTTTCTTATTTGTCGCGATATTTTTCTGCTTGGCTCCAATTCTCGCCAAGCTGTTTTCTCGAATTATCCAAATATTAGATAAAAGAATTAACGACCCAGGATTAATTCCAACCACTATTGTCGCATTAGTATTGTTCTTTGCCTGGCTCGCTCATTTATTTGGAGCCCCGGAATTACTCGGAGGCTTTGCCGCCGGACTAGCTTTATCGCGCCGCTTCTTTTTACCTTTCGGCATAGCGCTACATAGTTCACCCAAGTTCTCTCACAAAGTGGAAGTACAGATAAAACCCATCGTTCAACTATTCACACCAATATTCTTTGTATCCGTCGGTCTTTCGATGGATCTACGCTCGGTCGATTGGTCTTCATCATTCTTGTGGGAGTTTTCTTTAATATTACTTGTCTTGGCTATATGCACAAAGTTCGCCGGAGCCCTACTTATTAGCGAACCTCTAGCCAAACGTATCGTCATAGGAATGAGCATGGTGCCACGTGGCGAGGTTGGCCTGATATTCGCAGGCCTAGGTGCTTCTGCAAATATTTTTACAAATGAGGTCTATACAGCCTTAATCATGGTCATCGCCTACACTACCGTGCTATCACCTTTTTGGATAAAGCTCTATTACAAAAAATATGGACATTTATTGGGGGATATTGAAAAAACCAAAGGTAATACCGACTACGGCGCTACTTTCTTATAAATCCATCCAGAGCGCGCCAAACATTGATTACGTCTTAGGATAAGCCTGGTTAATTTCTTTAGTGGCTGCTCAAGCCCTTCTGTATAAGCAAAGGCATGTCGCTTAAGCTCCCCATTCTCCGATTGGGTAGTGATAGTATTGTTATATAAAGCGCTAAAAGCACCATTATCACCCGCACCTTTCGACATTACGAGTTCAAGTAAAAAAGCATGATAATCCTGATTGACTCGCTCAAGCACGGATATATTGGAAACAGTTTGTTCACCTAGCCCTAAAGAAATCCCACCCATTACAGATTCAGTACAACGATCGAACTCTTGACTTAGCGGCACCTGCTGATTGCTCTTTATTCCAAAATCTGAGTGTTCAAAAAATACATACGACTCCCTAGACTCTATCGAGCTAAGGTAGTCATCCATGAACGGACTACTTGAGCAGGCTAAAAGAGAGAGTGACATTAAAAGCAGAAGAATAATTCTAGAAATATGCACTGTGATCTCCTAAGCACTTAAATTAAGATATAACACAACCTAAAGCAGTTTGTTCTATTAAGTAAATAAAACCCTACCTGGCGGCCGTATTTGGAGAATAAAGGCTGAATATTTGTTTTAACTTGGGAAAACTTGTTAAGTTAGATCGACTTTTGATAACTAAGAAAGGATTGGTACCAGTGGGCGGACTCGAACCGCCACGTCCCGAAGGACAAGGGATTTTGAATCCCTCATGTCTACCAATTTCATCACACTGGCCCAGAT
>NZ_LWGE01001279.1:0-3614 GCF_001635315.1 Oleiphilus sp. HI0123 | reverse complement strand
ACAGCAAGTAAAGAAAATAGTTGTACTGTCTGNGCAGTACAAGTCACCACATGCTATGTACCGCTGTTACCACCTTGAACTCAAGCTATTAAAAGAACAGTTTGACGTTACATGCCTAGCCGACCCCAATAAATACGATGAACTTTCGAGTAAAGATTTCGACCGAATAATCGACATAAGTGATACTGCGACCGATCTTTCAAACATCATCGCACAAATCGTTAAGCTTGAACCTGATCTAATTTATTTCCCTTCAATAGGCATGGCAAAATGGACGATCCCCCTTGCAAACGTTCGTTTAGCTAAACACCAAATTATGTGCTACGGCCATCCTGCTTCAGCATTTTCACCTTACATCGACTACAGTTACTGTTCTGAACCACGGCCTGGCTGGGACTTTCAACAATTCTGTACAGAAAAGATCGTACCTATCTATCAAGGTAGAGAGTTCGTCTGGGAACCACACCCCGAATATGAACCCTTCGATATTGAAAAACCTAACGACGGGGTTGTACGAATAGCTATCAATAGCTCGTTACCTAAAATAACACCACGTTTTATCCAAATGTGCAAAGTCTTACTGGAGCACTCTTCAGTACCAATTGAATTCAACTTTTTCTTAGTTAGTCATGACATTGCCTTTGAAAAGTCGCTAAAGATCACATTGAGCGGAGCTGCTAAGGTTCACCCTCCAGCAAACTACATGACCTACATGAAGAACCTATCGGTCTGCGATCTTGCTATTGGTACATTTCCCTTTGGCGGTTCAAACACCAATACTGATATTGCGTTGCTAGGTATACCAAAAGTATTTTATAGCGAAGGTTGCGGCCTAGCTTCTTATTCCGATCAAACCGCTCTCGAAAAACTTAACCCACCTGATATTTTAATGCCTAAAACTGAAGGTGAATTACTCGCAAATTTAATTTATTTAATTCATGACGACAACCTAAGAAATGAACTATCAAGACAAATAATTGAGTCTGACCCTTACAAGCTATTCTACACACATAAAGTAGATATAAAGGCTGAAGATAGCTGCAAGCTGGTAAATGTCATACATTGGATAGAAGAAAATCATGATAGTTTCACACGAAGCACAGACTTAGAAAACAATCACTATGAAACTGATAAGAGTTCAAATAACAACCGTCAACAAGAAAAGAAAGAAAGCATTGATCTAGGTGATAAACTATCGAAACTCATTCTCGACAAGGTTCAAAGAAGCTAAGATAAAGGTAAGCAGTGTTAATAGTGAGTTAACTTACAGTTTACTCACTATCATTCCGACAAGCCCATCTACCGTCTGGAAAGATTCTGACATCATTTCATCATCGCTAATTTCGAGATTGAATTCATCTTCAATCTGAACAATAAAATTCATCACACCTAAAGAGTCAATATGACCAACATCTAAATAGCGATAAGCTCCGATATCATCGCATTTCGGCAAGCGCTGCTTTTTTTCTAGCAAAGAAAGTATGTATTTTTTTATCTCGTCACGTTTCATTTGTCGCTACTTACCCTCTTCATTGGGCAAAGAAACCCATCGACTTTCATCACCAGACTGAACAATTGCCTCAAACAGTCTCAAACCATTCACTGCGTGAGAGACACCAAAAACCTCATTCGACTTATAAGACCCTGTCTCTCTAAACTCAGAATAGGCGTCCGCAAGATCATAATATATATTAGCAAAAGCTTCTATGAAGCCAGCTGGATGACCGGCCTTAAAGCGGTTGTACCTTTCAGAGCAAGCCACTTCAACCAATGAAGCTCTATCAAGAATTTCACGCCTTCCATCCTGTGTCGCAATCAATAGTTCTTCGGGCTGCATCTGAAACCATTCTGCACTGCCTTTATCCCCATAAACTCTAATTTTCAAACCATTCCTCTGCCCCAAAGCAGATTTGCTATACCACATCTGGCAATTCATGCCACCTGAGTACCTTAACATGCAAGATACGTTATCAATGACATCATCAAACCAACCATAACTTGCGGCGTCTGCAACCACTTGCAGAGGTCGCTCTCCTGTTAAATAGTCAACAATATGATGAAGGTGCACTCCCAAATCTAAAGATATGGTGGATACCTTACCATCACTTAGACGCCAAGCTTGCGGTTGTGGTTTATTGCCCTGCGCATCCAAACGCATAAAGCCTTCTTGCGGCATTTCAATTTGGATTTGCTTGATCGCACCCAAAGACTCAACACTAATTAGGTGCTTCAACTCACGTAGCATAGGATAACCAGTATAATTTAAGGTTACTGCTAGGAAGCCCTTATTTTTTCTAACTGACTCAGCAATAAGCAGAGCTTCGTCGCTGGTTGCGGTTAGCGCTTTCTCACAGATAACTGCATAGCCTTTATTTATCGCTTCAATAACAATCTCTGTATGAGAGGGTGTTGGCGTCAGAATAACAATTGCGTCTAAATTATCCTTTTCATTTTCTAGTAGAAAATGAAAATCTGCATAAGTTCGCTCTGAAGATATTCCCCACTCATTTGCCGTTTCTAAGTTAGTTTCAAAGTCTCGACTGAAGCAGCCAGCTGCTACCTCCCACCTACCGTCCACTTGACTGGCTATTTTATGGGTATAGCCCACGGCAGACTTTACTGAGCCGCCAATAAATCCTAGCGAAAAACACTGCTTCTTCGATAAAACGCCCATCTATGCGAACGCCGAGCTATCAGTTATTTGCTGAATTAGATTTTGTTTCATGATTTTCCCCATCGGGTTCTTAGGTAGCGATTCAACCACAAGGTAAGCTCGTGGCTGTTGGTAGTCCGCTAAAGCTTTCGCACAGAGCCTTTGGAGCAGACGTATATTGAATGGAGTATTTGAATTGACAACGACCACTGCGGTGAGTTTTTCACCCAGAGCATCATCTAACAAGGGTATCACCGCACTTTCGACGACACTTTCATGCGAGTTCAGCACATCCTCTATGTCTTTTGGATATATGTTAATGCCCCCGGAAATAATGACATCTTTTTTCCGCCCTAAGAAGTACAAATAGCCTTCTTCATCTATACAACCTATATCACCTGTGCAAAAGAAATCATTCCACATTGCTGCAGCAGTAGTTTCTGGATTTTTATAATACCCTGAGAAAAGCATTGGCGTTTTACACGCTATTTCACCAGCCTGATTCACCCCCACCGGTACACGATTATCATCAAGGATTGCTATCTCAACTCCAGGGATTACTTTTCCTACAGAACCGTTTTCACTACTCTGGCAGTCAAGATCTGTCACAATAGCAACTTCAGAGGCACCATAGCACTCATGAACGTCACAGCGAATCACTTGCTTCATTTCCTCTCGAACGGCGTCTGGTAGCCTTTCAGAGGAAGAGACTATACAACGTAAAGTCTCTAATGGACTAGGCTTATTTTTTAGTTCAATTAGGATTTGTTTAAGCTGAGAAGATACGGGAATAGCGAAACTCACCTTGTGATCGATTACCGCATCAATCCATTTTTTAGCAGTGTAAGTGCCAAGTACTACGCAAGTTCCACCAGATATAAGTGAGATAACAACAAGCCTTTCTGCTAAGGAGTGATACATAGGCGTTGCGATCAAAGTAAGGTCTTCAGATGTTATATTA
>NZ_LWGE01001278.1:0-3656 GCF_001635315.1 Oleiphilus sp. HI0123 | reverse complement strand
TGGTGCAATCTCCCAGCTATCAGAGCTAACGAACCAGCTGACATTACCAGAAGACGCTTGTAATACCTGGACAAGGCTTTATGCCTTAATTTCTGAATTTATCGAAGATTTGCAAAGTCATATCTCGATTGAAAACAATCTACTCTTTGCTCGCGCCTAACAGTTCTGGCACTCACTGATATTGATAGTAAAAGATGAATCATAGAGAACAGCAGCCTATCGTGTACTCATGCTCTGGCTGCTCTAATGTCGCCCAGCTTACCAATCAATTAGCCCTAGAATTGAACCGTCTAGGACAAGCTGAAATGTCTTGTATAGCAGGCGTTGGCGGACAGGTTAAATCATTAGTTAGACAAGCGAAATCAGAGCGACCGATCCTGGCCCTAGATGGCTGTGCTTTGCATTGTGTAAAACAATGCCTTAACAAAGTTCAAGTCACCCCCACACTTCACCTCACACTGACTGACCTAGAACTCAAGAAAGTAAAGCATCAAAACTTCTCAAAGCAAGAATTTGAACACGCTTACACTTATGTTTCGAAAAAGCTTTCGTCGATCCAAAGTAAGCCTCAGACGCACTTTTAGTCTTATCGTATTAAGCCTCACACATTCCGCTTGGCTCTGATACACTAGCTCTTTCAGCCCCTAGCAGCTTCTGCAACAATAAGTACTTGACGCGAAATGACTAACTCCGCCAATTTCAGGCACAAGCGCCCTCTCCTTCTTCGCCCAACTAGCTTGAAGATACTAAGTGTTTTGGCCTTACTGCTCTTTGCCTGGTGCATATATCTCGATGCTCAGGTCAGATATAAGTTTGAAGGCAAGCGGTGGGCGCTTCCAGCTCAAGTATTTGCCCGCACCCTCGAAATTTATAACGATAAGGCGCTAAACGCCAACAATCTGCTTGATGAACTCAATATGCTAGGTTATCAAGCCCGTTCGGAACCTAAATCCGAACGCAGCTACTCCATTCGTCACCTATCAAGCACCCATCAAGTTGTTGAACTAAAGGTACCTGCTCATCAAACACTTGAAGGTTATCAAGAGAGTAGTCACTTTCGTTTTCATATAGAAAACGATATCGTCACCCAGCTGCAAGGCCTGGGTAGTCATCAAGCGCTCTATACACTAGAGCCTTT
This sequence comes from Oleiphilus sp. HI0123, assembly GCF_001635315.1. Lineage (NCBI taxonomy): Bacteria > Pseudomonadati > Pseudomonadota > Gammaproteobacteria > Oceanospirillales > Oleiphilaceae > Oleiphilus > Oleiphilus sp. HI0123. Next base: position 2,518 of record NZ_LWGE01001278.1, on the reverse strand, counting down.
AAAAGTGGGCGGCATTTATCCCCGCACTAAAGAAGAAAGAATCCTACGACCCTACGAAGACATACCCGACCAACTCATTGCCAGCCTTCTTGTCACTGAAGATCGTGACTTTAAACATCATTTAGGCATTTCACCGCTATCCATAGCGCGTGCTGCATGGGCAAACCTGAAAGCGGGCAGAGTTGTTCAAGGTGGCAGCACGCTTACCCAACAATTGGTCAAGAATTTTTATCTCAGTCGAGAGCGATCACTTAGCCGAAAGGTAAATGAAGCACTGATGTCTCTGATGCTGGAAGCCCATTATGACAAGCAGTCCATCCTAGAAACTTACATGAATGATGTCTTTCTCGGTCAATCTGGCTCACTCGCTATCCACGGGTTTGCAGCGGCCAGCCTCTACTACTTTGGCAAGGATTTACGTGCCTGCTCTATCTCCGAACACGCTCTACTTGTCGCCATGATCAAAGGCCCGTCCTATTATAATCCTCGCCGTTTTCCTGAACGAGCACTAAAACGACGCAACCTGGTTTTGTCTCTTCTGAACAAGGAGAACCTCCTTGACGATCAACGCTATCAAGAGGCGATCACTCACACATTAAACGTTATCGATAAGCCGACTCTACAGACTAATCCCTACCCGGCATTTATGGACATGGTAAAGCGTCAGCTGGGAAAAGATTACCATGAAGACGACCTACGCACTGAAGGGCTAAAGATATATACCAGTCTAGACCCCCAGCTCCAGCACCAGCTAGAGAATACAATCGCCAGCAAACTTCCAACACTCGAATCAGTGAAACAGACAGGAACGCTTCAAGTAGGCGCCGTGGTCACCGCAACCGGCACCGGGGAAATACTCGCCATGGCTGGGGACAGAAAAGCACGATACCGCGGTTTTAACCGTGCTCTTGATGCAAGAAGACCTATCGGCTCGCTCATTAAACCGTCAATATTCCTTAGCGCACTGGAAAAACCCTCACAATATCAACTCAGCACGCTGGTATCAGATCAGGCATTCAAAATAGAGTTTGAAGATGGGCAAATCTGGGCGCCGCAGAACTTTGATCACGAAAGCCATGGAGAAGTCCCCTTATATCTAGCGCTTGCTAAATCCTACAATCTGGCAAGTGCCCGCTTAGGTTTAGAGCTAGGAATTGACACAGTGCATGACATGCTCAGGCGTTTAGGTGTCAAAAGAGAGCTCACGCCCTACCCTTCTCTATTCCTAGGATCTCAATCATTGTCACCGCTTGAAGTGACGCAGCTCTACCAAACTATCGCCAGTAATGGCTTCAACATGCCCTTAAGAGGAATTCGCGAGGTCACCAACGCACAAGGTGAAACTTTAACCCGCTACCCTTTCAAGCTTAGTCAAGTAGTTGCACCCGAGGCGATTTATTTATTACAAGAAGCACTAGTAAAGACCATGCAAACCGGCACCGGGCGCTCTGCATACAAACAACTACCAGAGCAACTGGTGGTTGCGGGTAAAACCGGCACCACTAACGATAATCGGGATAGTTGGTTCTCAGGCTACTCGGGAGATTACCTAGCAACCTTTTGGCTCGGCCGCGATGACAATAAAGAAACACACCTAACCGGCAGCAGCGGTGCCCTGCAGCTATGGAGCGACTTTATTCGCCGCATCCCTCAATATCCCTTGAGTATGGAAGCTCCTGCTAACATCCAGTACCATTGGTTTGATCAAAACACGGCTCACCTCACCGATGAACGATGCAAGGGCGCTATAGACCTTCCTGTCTGGGGTGAACCAGATACATCTGAATATCAAGCATGTAAAAATGGTTATTCATCGGTGAAAGGGTGGTTAAAATCATGGTTTTAGAAGGCCTCAGTTATTTATTAAAGGCATCTCCTCTGGCTTTAGTGCTCAGTACAGTTCTCCTACTGAGCGCTTGTTCTTCACTCAACACACAGACTAAGCCTAACATTGTCCCCGTAACACCGAGTTCAAAGGCCGACTCACCGATCACATCCAAGCCTCACAGCATACTTAATAAAGCTGTAACACCAGAGGAAAAAAGCATAACTGTCGATAGTGATGCAGCCAAAAATCAAGATGTAGAAGTAAAAGAAATAAACAAGGTAGAAAGCAATATATTAAGCGTTCTACTTGCTAAAGCCGAAAAAGCAAAAAACTCTCAACAATGGCTACGCGCCCAACGAATATACGAACAAGCCATACGGGTCGCCCCAAACAACCCAGAGGTATTTATCAAGTACGGTGATTTATATCGTTTAATGGGAGGAGATGACAAAGCAAAAAGCATGTACCAGCGAGCGCTTTATCTAGCGAGTGGCGACAAGCGTTTAAGAGACCTTGTACTTGAGAAACTAGAGTCGTTCTAACTGTGCGCGTGTAAGTCAGCATTAAGTTTTAGATACTTGTGTTTCCAGCACGGCTTGATTGGTAAGGATAGAAGAACATGTTTTTAACTATGAATACTCATCTTTCAATATCTCAATAAATACGCCAGCAATACTTGGGTCAAACTGC
>NZ_LWGE01001277.1:0-4450 GCF_001635315.1 Oleiphilus sp. HI0123 | reverse complement strand
GGCTAGCCAAAATAGCGTATTGGTATATCTTTAAGTTAAGAGAGTGTTAATTCCACGAATAGAATTTGTGACAACTGACTTCGCCGAGTTAGTTGTGAGGTGTCGTAAAATGAAATTATATGATTTACAGATGAAAATGTTGGGAGTAGGCATTTGCTTATTTACCAATGTGTCCGCGTTTGCTCTTAATACTTCTGTTACATTACATGCTGATTCTGAGGTTTCTCCTAGTTCCAATGAGCTCGTTACCTTTGGTCTTCCTTTGTCAAAAGGCGATGTAACAGAAGTTGATCAAATTAGAGTGTCGATAGGAGGAAGTGAAATTGCTGCTTATGTTGAAGAAGGGTTGCGTTATCATTGGTCAGATAACTCATTACGTTCTGTAACAATACAGCTGAATGATGTAGATATGACTGCTGGTAATCTTGAAGTTCAGATTACTGATTCAGGAGCCTCAGTGCCAAGATTATCTGAAAGAGACCAAAGTCAAGGATGGGCGATAGCAGGTTCCGACAAAAATAATCTTCCATACCCTAGAATATTTGCATTGCATGATCCCGAATATTTAGCGAACTCTGGGATTATTCCACCGTTTGAAGCAGCCCCCAGTAGTGGAGATGCTTTTGAATCTTATCAAGAGGATCAGTTTAACAATTGGGCAGGAGGGTTGAATTATAGTTCTTCAGTGAGGGGGAATTGGCTTTTTGATCGTTCCAGTGCGATGTTTAAGGCTTATGTTACAACAGGAAGGGTAGAGTTTCTGAAAGAAGCCTTTTTGTCCAAACAGTTTTACTTCAATTATGTTCGGAATGATGGTTCTCCTCCTGCAGCGCCTGGAGGTAGTGGGTGCTGGACTTATTCTAATGTCGCATGCGCCGATGGAAAGTATATTGCGCCACAGCAGGCTAAGCTTGCTTGGGCTTTGGTTGGTGATGATAGTCAGTGGGATTCTGGTTTAATTGTTAATATGGCGCTTCAGGCTGATATTGGGTGGAATCAATTTAATACTAGAGATGACTTTTCAGGCGAAAACGATGGCTTTACTGAGCGAGCTGCTGGGTTGGTGGGGCTTGCTGAAATTGTCGCGTATGAGATGACGGGCAATGCAACGGTCCTTTCAAATCTGAGGGAGCGAATTAACTCACTTAAAGATATGCAGCAAAACACCTTTATTTGGGATGAGCAAAATGGATGGACTCCTAAAAGTGGTGCGTTTGACCATAATATGGATGTTCATGAGGGAAAATATAGCCAAGACTCTGCCCCTATCGGGGCAACAAATTCAAGGGGCTTTTCCCCTTGGATGAGCGAAAATATTGTAGATTTTCTTTGGCAAACTTATTGGACTATCGGGGGGGAAGATATTCCTGAAATGATTCGTAGACTAGCTATTGCGGTCGATAGCTACGGTTTTACTACGATTTATGATGCGGCTACAAATACACATATTAAGAAAACTGAATTTGCTAACGCAACTGGTGGGTCAGTTCGTGCAATGGCTTGCAATCAGACCCGTGAAGATACCGATATTGTATATATTGCAAGTGCCTACGCTGATGCAGCACAGCGAACTGGAGATAAATGGTGGTCTTGGTATTCTGATACTCATAATATTGAAACGTTGCTAATATATGCTGCGGCTTATCATTTTGAGACTGATGAAGCTATTAAAACTCAATTGGCTGCTAGGGCAAATAAGTTATATGATGGTTGGGTTAATGCTAATTGTGCTGGAATTGGCTCTACGATGAGGATGTGGAACTGGCAGCATCGATCTAATTCAGTTCGTACATGGCTATGGGTTGCTCCATCCACATCGGGGTCTTCAGGTGGTATTGACGGTTCGAGTGGCTCTGAAGTAAGCCCACCGAAAAGCCCTATTGGTTTTCAGGCGTCGCTTTTAGCAGCGGATGGGTCAATAGAGTATACTGGTGGTACTGATTCTATGGATGATTCAAGTGCTGGTGATGTAGAAAATGACTCTGCCAATGGAGCTGCCGGCCAATTGGGAGACCCTGAAAATAGTAATGTGACAGCAATGGTTTATATTGCAACAACTACATGTAGTGAAGGTGATGATCCGCATTGGCAATGTGGCGGCCAGTGGCACCCATATAATACAATCAGTCCTACCTCTCTTATTGCGATTTGTCCTACTGGGGGGGGGACCTATCTAGGATGCTACGAGGTCGATAAATACGTACCTTTTAGCGAGGTTGTCACCACGGATGGCTTGTTAAGATGCGAAGGACAAGTAGATGTCGGTAGTACACGCAATGGTTGTAGTTATCATTCCTTTGCCTTATTCTCAGAATTGTAAGGCCCTTCATATAATCTAGGCCTCATAAAGGGGCCTTTATCTTTTTCTAGTTCTTAGATTTTAATTTCAAGTGCTGTATTTGAGTTGTTCTATCAGTTAAAGCTCATATGATTTGAAAAACGTTATACAATTGCCATTTTAGATAAATCTACACATTTAAAAAAAGGGAGGGGGGGTGAACTACCGCAGTGATATAGATGGCCTTCGGTCAATCGCAGTCTTTTTAGTTATTATAAACCATGTCGGTTTTAGCTTTTTTCCCGGTGGATTTATTGGGGTTGATGTATTCTTCGTACTATCAGGTTTTTTGATCACTACGATAATTGCCGAGAAGCTTAAGCTGGGGCGGTTTGAGTTTGGAGCTTTTTTCGTTCGTCGTATTAAACGACTCCTTCCAGCTAGTTTTTTCGTTATTATAGTTTCTGCTCTGTTTTTTACCTGGATTATGTTACCTCAGGACTTAGTCAGGTTTTACCAAAGTATTATATGGATTGTATTTTATCTGGGAAATTTCTTTTTTTGGAAGCATCATGGAGGATATTTTGGCGGAGATGCCCAGGAAGCGCCTTTGCTTCATACCTGGTCTCTTGCTGTAGAAGAACAGTATTATTTTATTTGGCCCGTGATTATGGCTGTTTCGTTTAAATGGTTTGGAATAAGGAAAAGCATATATTTTTTCCTGTTAATGTTTATAGCTTTAGCGGTGATCTCTCAATGGGGGACTGAAATAACTTTTGGTGCTGCTTATTATCTATTACCGACACGCTTTTTTGAGTTGATGGCAGGTTCATTATTGGCTCTTGTTTGGCCTAGGTTGCCGAAATTGGGGTATTCGAAGTCTTCGGTCGTATCTGTATTGGGTTTGGTTTTGATATTTGGAAGTTCATCAATTCTAACAGAGCATTCTCAGTTTCCTGGTTATAATGCTTTATATCCAGTACTAGGTACAGTATTGTTGATTTATTCACAAGGTGGCTTAATTAATAAGTTACTCTCTATGAGAGGGTTTGTCTTTACCGGCAAAATATCCTATTCAATGTATCTTTGGCATTGGCCAATCATAGTGTTCCTCCGATATATGTCTGTGGAGCTGACTCTGATAGTGCAGCTTTTGATTATTGTTCTGACTTATCTAGTCTCAGTATTAACTTGGCGTTTCATAGAGCAGCCATTTCGAGAGTCAGGCGATACTGAGTTTAGATCTGTTGTATTAAAAATGTTCTTACTGCCAGCTGTCATAATTTCGATTCTGGTGACTATCGGGATTTGGAACAAAGGATTTCCTTCCAGATTTGAACCAGCAGTATTGAAGATGGAATCTGCTTTAAACTCTCATCCAGATATAGCGCGAGCGGGTTGTCACTCTCCATTAAGGTATAGCTCGCGTTTACCTCAAGCTAATTGTGTCGAGGGTGATGATGATCTGAAAAGCCTTGATTTGGAAAGTGCTGAAGTAATTATTATTGGGGACTCTCACGCAAATCACTTTGTTCCGTTTATGCAGAAAATAGCATTTGATGCCGATAAAAGTATATTGGATTACACTTTGGATCAATGCATTCCTGTATTTGACATTTTATGGGGGCAAAACTCATACAAAGCTAATAAATGTCATGAAAGAAACAGAATAGCAAGGGAGTATATTGAGTCATCTAATTTAGAGTTTGTCGTTCTAGCTGCTTCGTGGCCTGGAGAGTCGACAACCAAATTATTTGACCCAGACCGAGTTGTGGATGTTGAACGAAAACGGAATATATTAATGGATAGATTAGATTCAATGATTTCTTTTTTAGAGAAAAAGGAGATTAAGGTCATTATTCTGGAGGATACTCCGGACCTAGGGGGAGAAACACCTAAGTGTCCAATAAAGAAGGTGGTGTTTGATTCTGAACTTGACTGTCAAGTGATACGACCGGTTAATGTTTTTATAAGCGATATATTCGAAAACTTGCAGAAGAAATATCCTCGTATCCAAGTGATTAAAACTCGAGAGTTATTTTGCAAAGAGTTGATCTGTGAGATGTCTCTCAATGGCGTGCCTCTTTATCGTGATGATGACCATCTCAACTTAGAAGGGGCGAACCAATTGGGTGAGTCTTATCTAGAATTAAATTCTAATCCTTTGTTGTT
>NZ_LWGE01001276.1:0-3662 GCF_001635315.1 Oleiphilus sp. HI0123 | reverse complement strand
GTACACCTACCTGACGAGACAAAAGGATGTGCTCACGAGTCTGAGGCATAGGACCATCAGTCGCACCACAAACCAAGATAGCACCATCCATCTGAGCAGCACCTGTGATCATGTTTTTAACATAATCGGCGTGCCCTGGGCAGTCAACGTGAGCGTAGTGACGATCAGTTGAATCATACTCAACGTGAGACGTCGCGATAGTGATACCACGCTCTCTTTCCTCTGGTGCATTATCGATGTTTGCGAAATCAACCTTCTCACCACCGAATACTTCTGCACATACACGCGTTAGCGCTGCTGTCAAAGTTGTTTTACCATGGTCAACGTGACCAATAGTACCTACGTTAACGTGCGGTTTATTACGTTCAAATTTTTCTTTAGCCACGGTTACACCCCTTTTTCTATGCTACCGACTTTAGTTTAATTAAGACTACGATTTATTAATAATCACTTCTGCAACCGCTTTTGGCGCTTCTGAATAAGTCAAAAACTCCATCGCGTAGGTTGCGCGACCCTGTGTTGCGGATCGCAAATCTGTTGCGTATCCGAACATTTCAGATAAGGGAACTTCAGCATTAACCACCTTACCAGCGGCGCTCTCTTCCATACCCTGTATGAGACCTCGGCGACGATTTAAGTCACCAACCACATCTCCCATATTCTCTTCTGGCGTTACCACTTCAACCTTCATAACCGGCTCAAGCAATACCGCACCACCTTCTGATGCCAACTTTTTAGTCGCCATACTAGCAGCAATTTTAAATGCCATTTCATTAGAGTCGACATCATGAAAAGAGCCGTCATAGAGCGTCGCCTTCAAACCTAGCAACGGATAACCAGCCAGAATACCGTTTTGCATCTGCTCTGCGATACCCTTTTCAACTGCCGGGATAAACTCACGCGGCACAGCACCACCAACAATCTCATTTACAAACTCTAAACCTTCTTCGCCATCCGCTAAGGGCTCAAACTTAAGCCAAACATGCCCATACTGACCACGCCCACCTGACTGACGAACAAATTTACCTTCAATATCACTAATATTTTTAATCGCTTCACGGTAAGCCACCTGCGGCTTACCAATATTTGCCTCAACACTGAACTCACGCTTCATGCGATCAACGATGATATCCAGGTGCAATTCGCCCATTCCGGAGATAATCGTCTGGCCCGTCTCTTCATCGGTTTTTACTCTAAACGAAGGATCTTCCTGCGCAAGCTTACCTAGGGCAACACCCATCTTTTCCTGGTCTGCCTGCGTACGAGGCTCCACTGCAACCGAAATTACAGGCTCTGGAAACTCCATACGCTCAAGCGTAATCTTGTTCTCAATATTACATAGCGTTTCGCCAGTAGTAACATCCTTAAGGCCGACCGCAGCTGCAATATCTCCAGCCAATACTTCTTTTATTTCTTCTCGGTCATTTGCATGCATCTGCACCATTCGACCAATGCGCTCCTTCCTACCCTTAACTGGGTTATACACGGTATCGCCGGTTTTTAGCGATCCAGAGTAGACCCTAAAGAAAGTCAGAGTACCAACAAAGGGGTCCGTCGCAATCTTAAACGCAAGAGCAGAAAATGGAGCAGAATCATCAGCCTCTCGAGACTCAACAGTCTCGTCATCATCAAGCACACCCTCGATCGCTTTAACCTCTTCAGGAGACGGCAGGTACTCAACAACAGCATCAAGCATCGCCTGAACACCTTTATTCTTAAAAGCAGAACCGCCAATAACCGGCACAATCTCATTCGCCAACGTACGCTTGCGAATCGCCTGCTTTATTTGCTGCTCAGAAAGCTGCTCACCTTCTAAATAAAGCTCCATCAAGTCATCATCCGCCTCTGCAGCGGACTCAACAAGAAACTCTCTCATCTCCTCACACTCATCCAGCAGATCTTCAGGAATCTCTGCGTAATCAAAGGTCATACCCTGATCAGCTTCGTTCCATAAAATAGCTTTCATCTTAATCAGGTCAACCACACCTTTAAACTCGTCCTCTGCACCAATTGTCATTTGCAGAGGCACTGGCGTAGCACCTAGACGATCTTTTAACTGTTCGACTACCATTCGGAAGTCAGCACCTGTTCGGTCCATCTTATTAACAAAGACCATGCGCGGCACTTCATATTTATTAGCCTGCCGCCAGACCGTTTCAGTTTGCGGCTGCACACCTGACGAACCACACAAAACCACAACCGCACCATCAAGCACGCGGAGCGAGCGCTCTACTTCAATTGTAAAGTCAACGTGCCCAGGCGTATCGATAATATTCACGCGATGCTGATCAAACTGTTGCTGCATTCCCGACCAGAAACACGTGGTCGCAGCAGAGGTTATCGTGATACCTCGCTCTTGCTCCTGCTCCATCCAATCCATTGTCGCCGCACCATCGTGCACTTCACCTATTTTATGCGACAAGCCTGTATAGAAAAGAACTCGCTCCGTTGTCGTTGTTTTACCAGCATCAACGTGCGCACAAATACCAATATTTCTATACCTGGAAATTGGAGTCTTACGTGCCAATTTTTTATCCTCTTAAACCCAAAAAGGCCCGCATAAAATGCAGGCCATATAACACTCGTATACCTTAGAAACGGTAGTGAGAGAAAGCCTTGTTTGCTTCGGCCATCTTGTGAACATCTTCACGTTTCTTAACCGCTGCACCCTTACCTTCGGCTGCATCGATAATCTCACCCGCTAGACGCAAAGCCATAGACTTTTCGCCACGCTTACGAGAGTAGTCCACCAACCAACGCATTGCTAGCGCTACCTGACGAGCCGGACGAACTTCAACTGGAACCTGATAAGTAGCACCACCAACACGGCGAGACTTAACCTCTACCATTGGCTGGATAGACTCTAGCGCTTTATCAAACAGCTCTAAAGGATCTTCATGACCCTTTGCTTTAACAGCATCTAATGCACCGTATACAATTTTCTCTGCTACGGATTTTTTACCATGAACCATTACGTGGTTCATAAACTTTGCAAGCGTTTGATTTCCAAATTTAGGATCTGGAAGTATCTCGCGTTTTGCTACGACTCTTCTTCTTGGCATGACAAGCCCTCTTTTAACATCAAAGGTCTTCAGGTTCGCTCAGACATAAAACGAAATATTTCGCCAGTCCGACCTTACTCTTATCCTTCAATCAATTATCTCATTGTTAATTGAAATATTTATGACAATTAACGCTTTCAGACAGACCTAAGACTATCCCTTAGGACGCTTAGCACCGTATTTAGAACGACCCTGACGTCTATCTGCAACACCTGAAGTATCCAAGCTACCACGAACTGTGTGATAACGAACACCAGGCAAATCTTTAACACGACCACCACGAATAAGAACAACGCTGTGCTCTTGTAGGTTATGGCCTTCACCACCGATATACGATGTAACCTCGTAACCGTTCGTTAGACGAACACGACAAACCTTACGCAAAGCCGAGTTTGGCTTCTTAGGTGTCGTAGTGTATACACGAGTACAAACGCCTCGACGTTGAGGACAAGCCTGCAACGCGGGTACGTCACTTTTCGCGACTACACGTTTACGAGGCTTACGTACCAACTGATTAATCGTTGCCATGTAAGCAAACTCCAATATCTATATTTTTAAAAACCGTTTCATTACAAAACGTCAAGCTACTATGCCGAAATT
>NZ_LWGE01001275.1:0-966 GCF_001635315.1 Oleiphilus sp. HI0123 | reverse complement strand
AAAAGTCATTTTGAAAACCGATAAAATTACCGGCATTAATTTGCTCGGCAGCGCGCTTAAGTTCTCCACCAAAGCGGTAGGTCTTTCTCAAATAGCAAAGCGCTTGATTAATGCCTTCACTCGCTACTTTTTTGTCGACAGCTGGAGTTAGAAAGACTCCTGACTCATAGCCAGTCAGACTTGCCAGACGATCGGCAAATTCGCTACTATAAGACATATCCTCAAAACGCCTAACCGTCTCTGAGAATACCTCGCCCGGCTCCACGGGTGGCAGCTGATAAGGGTCACCCATAAAGATCACTTGTGTGGTGTCAGGCACGGTTTTGATTAACGCATGCATTAAAGCCAAGTCGATCATTGATGACTCATCAACAATTAAGATATCAGCTTCAGTAAGTGCAATTTCACTCCGCCCCGAAAAGAGGCTCTCTGCGTTAAGTTTTTCTGAATAAGAGTGTTGCGAAGGTAAAGCTTTATGGTCGATTAAGAAACGGTGTATCGTCTCACCATTAGCAGGCAAACACGCGCTAAGTGGAAGCATATCTGAGCCTTCTAGCACAGCCTGCTCAGTTTCGATTCGCTTAAGTTGGAAGGCGATTGAGTCCGCTAGACGAACGGCAGCCTTTCCTGTCGGGGCGAGCAACCTTACTTTTGCTGGTCGGCCCAAACGTAGCCTGAATGATTGATCGACCAAGTGCAACAGGCTTGCTGCTGTGGTGGTTTTTCCGGTACCGGGTCCCCCAGCAATCAAAGTTGTTTTTTGCAGCAAAGCATGTGCAGCTGCAACGGCTTGCCAGTCTGGTTTCTCGTCTGAGTCCACACCATTTAATGCAAACATGCTTTTTAAACACTGACTCAAACGATCCAACTGAGACTCGCTGAGTGCTTCGTCACTCAGGCTTTCACTGCTCACCCTTTTCGCTAACCAAGCTTCGAATTCACACTGTAGATTCCAATAACGAGTCA
>NZ_LWGE01001274.1:0-4119 GCF_001635315.1 Oleiphilus sp. HI0123 | reverse complement strand
TGTTTGTTAAAACAAATTGGCGTGTAACAAATCGAATTGTACGTGCGGCCATCTATGTCGCGGACGGAGACTTCGATGAGTTAAGTCGATCTATAGAGCGTGTCCTATCAGATTATAAAGATCTTTTATGGCAGGCGGAGTATGACCGGGGAGATGATCAGTTAAGGGACTTCAATAAGAGTTTCGGTGAGCTCAATCTTTAGTTTATCGTAGAGCTTGATCTGGTGATTCTCAGTGCTGGTGTCATCTATGAGGGTAAGAAGTAAGGTGTTTCTGGGTAATCAATACCCAGAAACGTATTTTTTACTATTACTGCTGAGAGAGCTTTCTAGAGAAACCTAAACCTAGTAAGCCTAGAGCAAGTAAAGCTATGCTGCCTGGCTCGGGAGTCTCAACTGTGTTACCCGTGTTTCTTCCCCAAAGCATAAAGTTAGATAAGCCGCCACCATTTCCGTAGCTTTGATTGTAATCAAACGTGCCAGTTGTTGAGCTTGTTGCAATGGATCATGCGAAGAAGTCAGAAGTGTTATCTTGAGGGTTTCCGCCAACATGCATTGAGATCACTGCTTCATCAAACTGACTCCAAAATGAACTGTGAATGCCCCATATTCCGGTAACGTCGGTGCTTCCCCAAAGAGAACCTGTATTTAAACCGATTCGTAATGGGCCATCAGCTAAGCTTAGGTCAGTACCTTCAGCCCCGGCGATGTCAGATACTTTTTCCCAGCTAGGTGCGTCACCATACAGATTGTTGATATCGTTAGTGTGTGGGTTTCCATTACCAGATTCACAGACGGTGGATATGGTTAACTCTGCAGTTCGCCCTTCGCTAGTACAAATCGCTGCAAAAGATTGGCTGGCAAAGCTTAGTAACGCAATACCTGATATTATTTTAAGAGTATTTTTCATGATATTCCCTGTTAATAATTTTACATAAGGGTTTTAACGCATAAATTGTACCAATGATTTGCCTCTGTCTTTAACTACAATTAATTATCATGCTTTTTAAGTGTAAAAAATAAGGTTTTGTTATGGGGGGGGTAAACTAATCTGACAGTTAATTGTGTGAATGTGAACTTGCGCATATGTACATTAAGGGTGTGTTTGGCTAAAGCGTCTGGAGGCAAATAAGCCAAATAAGCCAATGATAAAGAGTGCGATATTTGCAGGTTCTTCAATGCGAATAACTTCGGTAACTCGTCCCCATAGTTTTAGGTTTGATAAACCACCTCCACCACCGGCTAGACGCTCGTAGCTGAAACTTCCTGTCGATGCTCCATCGGACAGTTTCCAAGCAAAAAAGTCGGGGTCTCCGCCTCCATTCCCTACGCGCATTGATATTACACCCTCATTGTAAGCATCCCAGAAGGCAGAATCTAAGCTCCATTCACCAGAAACATTGCTCTGTCCCCAGTTAGAGTTTGGATCCAGTGACACCCCAAACCAGCCATCGCTACCACCAGAGGTATTGTCTTCTACTGAGCTAACTCTTTGCCAGCTAGGGGGGGTGTCAAACAAGGCGTTAATAGCACTAATGCTGGGGTTTCCTAGGCCCGTTATACAGTTCGTTGCAGGACTTAGATCGGCTGTTCTGAGACTGCTTCCGCATGAAAGTGAAAGTGCTTGATTGGATGATAATATTAGAACTAAAAATAGGAAGAGACTTTTGACAATAGACATCTTATACACCTCGAAATAAGCGTCGATTAAGAATCTAGAGTCTTGATGCAATAACAATACTTTATTCAGGTCTGGTGATGTTTTTCAGTAGCTTATCGTAATGATTGGTTCTTTTTGTGATGCAAGTCACATCATAAGTGTTAAGTAATTCGACGCTTGTCGCTGCTGATTAAGTGAGTTCTTGGGCCTTGTAAAACCTACAAGTAAAGGTCTCTAAGCGCTTTCAAATTGTCTTAGGTCAATTTCACTTTGTGAGTATTGGCCTATACTCATTTCTAGAGTTTTGTTTCTAGGGCCTAAACCTTGTTTGGGCTATCAACTTCTAACTTTGTATAGATTAAGGGAACTTAGTTTGCAGCAAGGCATACTCGCTATTTTTCGTTCAATGCTAGGTAGTCTCAGAGACCTGGCGCCGATCATAATTGTTATTGCATTTTTTCAATTTGCAGTACTTCAGCAGCCGATACCTAACCTGGTCGATATGATTATTGGTGTCATATTTGTATTGCTTGGCTTGACGTTTTTCATTTTCGGTCTGGAAATGGGCTTATTTCCGATCGGTGAGTCAATGGCTCATGCCTTAGCAAAGAAGGGTAGTGTCGCTTGGCTGATTGCTTTTGCTTTTGCATTGGGCTTTGGTACGACAATAGCTGAACCTGCCTTGATAGCAGTCGCTGCAGAAGCCGCAACGGTCGCCGCAGAAGGCGGCATGATCGAAGCAACTGAAGCCGCTAAAACAAGTTATGCCAGTGGCTTACGATTTACGGTGGCTTTTTCTGTAGGCTTGGCGATCGTTCTGGGTGTGGTGCGTATTATTGCAGGCTGGTCGATCCAATGGATGATTATTGGCGGCTATATTCTAGTTGTGATTATGACGAGTTTCGCACCAAAGGAAATTATCGGGATTGCATATGACTCGGGCGGTGTGACAACCTCAACGATTACTGTTCCTCTGGTGACTGCGTTGGGCGTAGGTTTGGCTTCATCAATCAAGGGCCGAAATCCGATGATTGATGGTTTTGGATTAATCGCATTTGCGTCGCTATCTCCGATGATATTCGTGATGGCTTACGGCATGATCATATAGGGAGCTCGGCGCTTAATGGAACTTCTCAACGATATTATCGACATTACGTTCGCCACGATTAAAGACGTGATTCCTATCGCGGCTATATTGTTTGGCTTTCAATTTCTTGTGATTCGCAAGCCTATACCCAATATGAAAAGGGTGCTGTTTGGTTTCTTGTACGTGCTGATCGGGTTATCGCTATTTTTACTCGGTTTGGAAAGAGCCTTATTTCCCTTAGGTAAATTAATGGCGCAACAGTTGACTGATCCAGCTTTTATAGCAGGAGCGAGGGATATTGGTGCCGATGCACTTCAGTGGTTTGATTATTATTGGGTCTATCTGTTCGCCTTTGCCATAGGATTTAGTACCACGATAGCAGAGCCCTCTCTAATAGCTGTAGCGATCAAGGCGAATGAAGTATCGGGTGGTGCGATCGGCATTTGGGGTTTGCGTATTGCCGTCGCAATTGGTGTAGCAGTAGGTATTTCCTTAGGAACTTATCGTATCGTTACCGGAATTCCGATCCATTATTTTATTATCTCTGGTTATGTGGTCGTCGTAATTCAAACTTGTTTTGCACCCAAACTGATCGTGCCTTTGGCTTATGACTCAGGTGGTGTAACGACATCTACTGTAACTGTGCCTTTGGTTGCAGCCTTGGGTTTAGGCTTAGCTGAAACAGTACCTGGGCGAAGCACTTTGATTGATGGTTTTGGTTTAATCGCTTTTGCTAGCTTATTTCCAATAATGTCGGTGATGGCCTATGCGCAAATTACTGAGTATTTGGCTAAGCGAAACCAACAACAGGGCTTGGCACAAGTTGAATAAGCTCTGTACAGAGTTTGTAGAGAATTTCGAATAGGGGAAAGTACATGCATTTTAAATTATTGCTGGTGTTTGTAGAGGATGACAAAACCGATAAGGTCATGAAGGCTGCGCGAAAAGCTGGGGCGACTGGTGCCACAGTGATCAACCATGCCAGAGGCGAAGGGATTAAAAAGAGTAAGACTTTTTTTGGCCTGACCCTGGAGACTCAACGGGATGTCTTGCTGTTTATAGTTGAAGAGCACTTAAGCCGGCATATATTAGAGACTATTGGACAGGTAGGCGAATTCGATACCAGTCCGGGTACGGGAATTGCCGTACAGTTAGATGTTGAAGATGCTGTGGGCGTCTCGCACCAAATACAATCTATTGCAGCTAAAGTCGAGGAAGAGTTATGAGTCATACCAATAAAACGGTTGTTAAAATTAAGGATGTCATGCGGAGTAACTACGTTGAAATGGACGGCATGATGACCGTTAAAGACGCCTTGATTCAAATGAAAGAGCATAATGCTAGCTACGTGATTATCAAAAAACGTAATGAGG
>NZ_LWGE01001273.1:0-3274 GCF_001635315.1 Oleiphilus sp. HI0123 | reverse complement strand
CACAAGAATGGCATAGTGACTTTGCTGTCCGTTATTCACATTATGTCGGTGAATTAGAGTTTGCTTTATCTCATTTTTCCGGCACGAGTCGTGAAGCCAGTTTCCGCCCGAATGCTACGTTTTCTGAGTTAGTTCCTCATTATCATCTTATCGATCAGACTGGTATTGAACTTCAATATATTTATGACTCTTGGCTATTAAAGTTTGAAGGTATCACCAATTCCGGCTTTGGTGATGCTCTTGGTAGAAAAGGTCGATATAGCGCCGCAGTATTTGGCTTTGAATATACCCAAGTGGGTATTTTCGAAAGCTCTGCTGATCTGGGGTGGGTGTTGGAATATATGTTTGATGACCGTAAAGAGCACGCAACTCACGCTTTTGAACGAGATATTTTTGCCGGTTGGCGTTATGCCTTTAATGATGAAGACTCCTCTGAAATCCTAACGGGCGTCATTTTTGATCCACGTACTGAGGAATTGATGTTTTCATTCGAGGCGAACAAGCGACTGGCGAGCGATCTTAAGTTGAATATTGAAGCGCGCGTGTTTCACGGTGCCGAAAGTGACGACCAATTGAAAACTTACGGTCTAAGAGATGAAGACTATTTAGAGCTGGAGTTAGTGAAGTACTTCTAAAAGTATGGCTTTTATGCCTGATTTAAATTTATTTATGTTTTTTTGTTGGTAAAACTCGCTATATTGCTGTGATGACATACACTTTTGTTAAGTACTGTGTGAATTGTAATTGAATGTTGAGAAAGGCCATGTCTACATATACTTCATCCCCGAATTCTAGCGTTGAAGGCGGGAGCCGCATAGAGACAACCAATTTTGTGATCGATGCAAAGCACGATATCTTGACGATCGATATGCTTGGAACATGGAATGAGGGGAATACCTTAGACTATGTCGCTAGTTATAAACGTTTGGTTCACCGCTATTTTACCCGAGAGTGGGCTTGTGTGATCAACTTAAAGGGCATGGATATGCTTCTATCCGAGTCGTTTCAAATCGAAACACTAAAGGCGCTTAATGCTTGGTCTTATATTAAAGGAATGAAGGCTATTGCTGTTGTATTTAGTAGCAATAACCGAAGTCACTTGCTCTATCAGTTCGAAGAAATATTCAAGGTTAAGCACCCCTATGCAACGTCGGTATGCTTGAGTGAATTTGAAGCTTCTCAATGGCTTGATTCTCAGGGGTTTAAGATGAAAACCTTGAATTCGTCACCAAAACTAACAAGCATTGCTGTATAATCTCCGCGTTCATTGTCTAACAATTCTAGTTGCTTTCGCGGGTGATTTATTTTGATAAAAGTCTTAGTCGTTGATGATCATGATCTGATTCGTGCAGGTATTGCGCGTATGTTGCTTGATGACGGTGCGATTGAGGTAGTCGGTGAAGCATCTTCTGGTGAAGATGCTTTAAGCAAAGCGCGCGAACATTCCCCTGACGTTGTCTTGATGGACCTCAAAATGCCCGGCATTGGTGGGCTAGAGGCAACACGAAGGCTAAAGCGTCAAAATGAGCAAACAAAAGTCGTAGTTGTAACAGCTTGTATTGATGATCCTTACCCAAGCCACGTTTTAGAATCGGGTGCTTCGGCATATGTTTCGAAGAACAGCCATATTTCTGAGATGATCAAGGCAATCAAGCAAGTTCATAGCGGCGAGCGTTATATTAGCCCTGATATTGCACAGGCTATGGCCTTAGGTAAAGCGAACTCGTCTCCTTTTGACAGTTTGTCTGAGCGAGAACTGCAGATTGCCACGATGATTATGGATTGCCAGAAAGTTCAGAGCATATCAGACAAGCTTTGTCTGAGCCCAAAGACAGTAAATAGTTATCGCTATCGGATATTTGAAAAGCTGGATATCACCAGTGATGTTGAATTGACCTTGCTTGCTGTGCGAAATGGTTTGTTAGATGTCGACCGACCCAATTGATCTGCAAGAATCCTTCTCAGAATCTTCCTCATTTGACTCTAAAAGCTTTTTATCTGGATTGACTACAAGTCCGGGAGTCTACCGTATGTATGGTAGTGACGGAAGCATACTGTATGTTGGTAAGGCAAAGCATCTCAAAAAACGTGTTTCCAGTTATTTTGCTCGTCAGGGTTTGTCTCTTAAGACTCAATCGCTAGTCAGCAAAATCGCTAAAATAGAAGTCACGCTAACCCGTAGCGAGACAGAAGCGCTGATTCTAGAACAGAATCAGATAAAGACCCTTAAGCCCCCGTACAATATTCTCTTGCGAGATGATAAGTCTTACCCCTATATCTATTTGGCAAGCGATAAAGAATACCCTTCATTATCCATGAAAAGGGCGCGTAGCAAAGGGAAGGTTGGACGTTATTTCGGGCCCTTTCCAAGCTCTGGTTCAGTAAAAGAAAGCCTGAACATGCTTGAGAAAATCTTCAAGGTTCGCCAATGTCATGATAGCTATTACAACAACCGCTCTCGCCCTTGTCTTCAGTATCAGATAAAACGCTGCAAAGCTCCGTGTGTCGGTTTGGTTAGTCACGAAGAGTACCTGGAAGATGTTAAAAGTGTTGAGATGTTTCTGCAGGGAAAGAGTCCTGAATTAATCCGTAGGCTTATTTCGCAAATGGAGCAGGCTTCTATAGAGCTTAAGTTCGAAGAGGCCGCAGAGATAAGAGATCAGATTGAGCATCTTCGACATGTTCAGGAAAGCCAGTCTGCCGAGGGTGGGACGCAGAGCCTGGATGTAGTTGTACTCGTAGCAAAAGGCGGCTCGGTTGTAGCATCAATGCTTTATGTGCGTAACGGGCGAATTCTTGGCCATAAGAACTACTTCCCCAAGTTGTCTCTGGAGATGAGCAATAATGAAATGCTGTCGAGCTTTGTCGAGCAATATTATATTGGCCAGAATGAGTCTAGAGATATTCCGGGAGAGATTGTTCTAAACGAATCATTGAGTAATCAGGCATTGATTACCGAAGCCATCGAGCAGGTAGTTGGTAAGAAGGTGAAAATCTCTACCAAGGTGAAACAATTAAAGGCGCAATGGCTTAAGCTAGCGAGCACGAATGCAGAAAATGCCCTGCAAACGCACTTGGCTAATAAAGAAAACATGTTTCATAAGTTCGATGCTCTGGCGGAACTACTGCAGCTTGAGGATCGACCCAAACGCATGGAGTGCTTTGATATTAGCCACAGCTCAGGTGAAAAAACAGTGGGCTCCTGTGTTGTCTTTAATGAGGCGGGGCCAATGAAGTCGGACTATCGGACCTATAATATTGAAGGTATTACCGG
>NZ_LWGE01001272.1:0-7656 GCF_001635315.1 Oleiphilus sp. HI0123 | reverse complement strand
TTCACTAGGGAAACCCAACTTCTCAGTCAATGTTGANGGCTTAGCTACAGCTTCTGTTGAATCCGTTCTAGAGGCCGTCGAAGAAGAATAATTAAGGTTGATCGAACAGGTCTAATTGTTTTTCTGAACTGTTTTTTCTTCGTAAGGTAAAGCCAAGTTGGGAATGTACTTCTGATAACCAGGCTCGATAAGCCTGTCCACACCTAGCTTCAAATGGGTAAGCCTGGTTTAGTTTTTTCCGTATCAGCTTCACATCATTTTTCCCCGTTTCGAGGATAACTGCATGAATAATTGGTCCCGCGAGCTCTCTATAATGATCTAATTTCGACGCAGAAGACACGGGTTCCAGACAGCTGACCAGGTTAAATTAATGCACAGTGAAAGTTTGAGTGACTGCCCTTGCCTGATCGGAAAGCGTTTTATTGAGATTCTTAACTAAAAGGTTAAAGGTAACCAGAGTAAAACCATCTTGCGCATATTCGAAAACAGCGTCTATATCCAGGATGAACCCTTTATCAATGTTGGTTTGAACTAGGTCCAGCATGAGTTCTACAGCATCGGTTAAACCATCTATGTCTTCACAGAAAGGAATCTCTATAGGTCTTTTCAAAAAAACTGCCTTCATTTTTTTTCTATTATGCATCAGGGATGTTTGGCTAGTATAACTCAATTGCAACAGATGCCTCTGCACAATTGTCAGGCTCAGATATCAAGCAGGTCTCTATTATAACATTGGCATCTTTTGGAATAATATCCAGAAAATCCGTTGCATCGACAACATGATTTTGGATACCTTCAGGCTTATTTAAAGGAATACTTGTTGTAGAAAATTGGTTCAAATTATCCTTTGCATATACACTTTCAAATGAAGCGAATTCACTACACCCATAATCTGCTCCCAATGCCATTGGGAAAGAACACTGGATAGTGAACAACTCCAGATCATTATCAATCTCAATAATATCATTATCACTCAGATAGACCTTTGCTTGGTAAAGCTCTCTTTGATTAACACCTAACGTAGTGTCATCCGAATATTTAACCGTTGTCATCCAAGTTATGCTTAACTTTTCTTCAGGGTTAAAGTGATTTTCTGTACTTCTATCATTTGAAAGCAGATTAAAAACCTTTGGGTCTAGAGGTGCCTCTCTAAACTCGATTACTAACTCAGGCCCTACTCCACCACCTTGACCGCCATTAGTTCCAGGGGCAGCTCCACCGCCACCACTTCCACCTCCATTACAGCCAATTAGAGTTCCAGTAACTAAGCACGTTGATATAACTTTTATAGCCGTATTTTGCATTCCTTTATCCCCTGAATAGTGAAAATAGATTATATTTCAGCATCAAAAGGGATTTACGAATCAGAGGGTCTTTGTTAGGTGACCTTTATAGACTTGATCAAAGCTAGGAAATGTTCTTTCGCACTTTATGCAATCACGAGAGAACAGTAAGGACATGCCTCCCCGCCTTTTAAATCCCTTTCTTGTACCTGCGAATAACAACCTTCACATTCGATCGTTTCTTCGCTAGTGCCCAATGCCACTTGAGTTTCTGGGAGAAACCCTTCCTTTTGAGCTTCTATAAGAATATCAGACATTTTATTCCCTTGGTATCTTTAAAACTCTGATCTTATTAGATAATAATTTTGACGACCCCAAATAAAGGATCATTAGCACCTAACCTTAACGCAAAAAAAAGCCCCATATTTCAGGGGCCAAACTCAACACTACTCAACCGGGCTGCTTAAAGGTGCAACTTTTCATAGTAGATACTCGATTAAAAATTGAAATTCAGTTTATAAGGCTCTGTGATACTGTCCTTACTCTACCATTCAGACATAGCGCTGAGGCATAAAGTCACATTTAACCACATATTTTTCTCAAAGCTCTATAGACACTATATCCGCTAGATCATTCTAAACGGCCCTACCCTAAATCAAAGCTATTATGACAAGCCAGATAGGTATTCCCCCCCCACTCTTAGCCCACTCTGGATCAATAAAACCTCTAGGTATCGCACACTCAAGCAGGTTATTTAAAGCTCTTCACGAGACTTATTCAGATTTGAACAATTAAGATTCTTGGAAGCAAGGTCGTTTTTCAAGAGAAGATGGCCTCAAACTGGACATAAGCAAAATATAGGAAGGGAGGTGCGAACACCTCCCGTTAGGCCTTACTGCCCCGTAAAGTTAGAAGCCAAGTACTTTCCGTTGATCGTAAAGAAAACGTAAAGCGTTTGCTTTTTAGGGTCTTCGATGGACTCATTCTCAAATGTAACGACCCATTCTGGGCCATGTCCGAATGATTTTTCCTCGACTGATTTAGAAGTTACGCTAGACCAAGATGCGTCAATTTTGCCCTTCTTGGCCAACTTCCAGACATGCTTTGTTGCTTTATTGATAGCTTGCTCACTAGTGATAGGTTTATGTTGATGCCCGTGGGAATGACCACTTCCTGGTCCTGCCAATGCAGTTTGCCCGAATAGAAACATAACTAAGATCAATGGAGCGCTAATTAAGTATTTCATAAATTAAGCAACCTTTGTAAGGCTTACATTTCGTAAGCTATTGATATATATAAAGTTCAATTCTGTAAGGAATTTGCCGTTTTTTTCACTCATTATTTGCACCTATAGAATCTGTATTTTTCTACCTTAGCATCAACGCAGCACGCTATAAATCCATAAATCACCATTCTTGCCTTCTACTTCTGATAATTGCCTTTGTGAGAGAAGCGGACTTTGATCTATGGCGACTTAGTGCCAAAGGCAGACCTACGAGCTTGTTTCACGTTTGGCCCGATTGCCATAAACAATGTGGCGCAGATTCATTATTTATTACGTAGTTGCTGATATTTTATACTAGATTCATAACTATTTAGTATGTCTTTTGATACTTCATGTTCGGCGTCGAAATAGTCACAGATGACTCTAACTTTTTTTAATAGCCCTCTCTGTGTGAAAGCCGAAGCACCGATCCATACTTCACCCTTGCTACCAATTAATACAGCGTGGTACGTAAGTAGCCTTTCACTCCCTCCATCAATTCTCCTCACTATGCCCTGTGCGCGTTGAAGCTTTAATTTCACATTTCTTCCTAGTGAATACTTAGAGACTAATCCTTTATGTCTAAAAACTTCAACAATTCCATTGCTCTTATTGAAAAGGAATATTAGTCCTGCTGACCTTCTGTAGCTATGAAGTGATAGAAAAAAAGCTACAACCATAAGTAGTAGAACAACTATCAAGGAAAATTCTATATTATCGCCAACTAGCTGATTTTGCTCTATTAAAACAAATGTGAGTAAATACAAGACAAAAAAAACAGGTATTGCAACAACTCCAAATAGTGCTCTGCCAGTGTCTATTCCTTTGACCGCAAGCTTACCACCTACTTTCTTAGTTCGAATCATCTGTGATCCTAATGATTAGTTTTGACTATATTTATTTAAGGGAGGAGTGTAATTAAATACGCAATTAACTCAATCATCAATCATGGCTTTTTGCTTTGTATTAGAAATGCAGTCTAAGCCAAGTATTAAAGCTAGAAGGAAAGATGTGTTGAGATAAGAGTCCCTTTCAGGTGCTGAATTTGGCTGTTTTATCCTAATCATAACTAACCTGTCGAGCGACAGCTTTGCGGACACTTCTGCCGCTCAAGAATGTCTGCTCTTCACCAGTTTCAGACCATAAACTGCATTCTTTGGTGACAACTATTTACTCCTAAAACCATCGATTCTTACCACGTTTTTCGCCCCAAGCTCAGCCTTGAGCTTCGCGTTCTCAGTTGATAATGCCGCATTAACCGACACTAGCTTTTTAATCTGCAATTCAAGCTCTTCAACCTCCGACCTCAACTCACGACTCTTACCCTTTTCTAGTTTTAGCGCCTGAGTTTTCTCGTCTCTTTGAGCCTTCAAAGCTTTGCCAGTGACTTGTCGTATTTCGTCAGCAATGCCGGGGTATCTGTTGTGGATCGTTGCCTCAGACACTTTGGCTTCCTCTGCGACAGATGCAATACTGATTTTTCGTTTTGGATCAACCACTCTAGGTCTATTACGCTTCATTCGCGACAGGGCAAGCTGCAACGCCTTTTCGGTACTCATTGTCATGACGACACCCTCTTAACTTCTTCAAACATGCCAAACTCTTTCAGAACGCGCTCACAGCGATCAATATCGCGTTCAAGGCGTTGCTTACCCGCTTCGCCTATATCCTCTACGTCTTTCAATTCTAACTGCTGGATATAAATTCGTTTGTAGTAATCGCCGTGCCGCTCTTTTTCAATAATGGAATCCGCACAGTCAACACATCGCGTACCCTCAATGACGGATCGACCGCCACAGGCTGAGTTATCTGATGTGCACCACGAATGACCCGTTGAACGAAGATGCACGCTATCAGAGATTTTTTCTGCCATCTCAGCGCGACTCTCGAAGGTCTTAACTGCTTCACTCTTGGAGCGATAGGAGATTAGTTTATTAGCGAGCCCCCCCGTGATAATCGTGCCCTCATCCAAAAACTCTTCAACACGCGCCACCTTATAATTTTTAATCTCAATGGCGATCTCGTCGTAAAGCTCCACTTCTTGCGCTTCATTTCCCGCGTAGAGCAATGTCATGTCCATCGACCAATGCTTGAAGTGCTGCTTCAAATAACGCAAGTCGCCATACGCTGACTGTGCACAGTAAACTGCAAACGTGCGCCGAAAGCGGTGACTAGCCATGCCGTTAATGCCCAATGCAGTGCAGAACGATTTCAACCTACGATCAAAAGCATCACTAGTAAGCGCATTAATCGCATTCTTATTCGCCGTGCTTGTGGTCAAAAACAGATGGTGCTTGAAGTGCGCGATTTTAAGAGCTTTAGGATGCTCAGGATCGTTTTCAAGTAAGCTCTGCTGTTCTTGCCAAAGCCTTTCTCGTAAAGTACGTACATACGCCTTCTGCGCTTCAATTGCATCTATGACGATCTTAGGTACCAACCATTCGGTATAACCCTCATGCGTCTTACTGCTGTGCGATTTCAGCCAATACGACGTATCCTCCTCATTGTCCTCAATGCGATAAGCATCCCGATCAGGATTACGGTCATTCCACTCTATCGCGCAGAGTTCATGATTCCGTATACCACTAAACGTTAGGATAATAATGGCAGCAGCGATTGGAATATCATTATAGCGGCGATTGAATTCGCTTAAGCTGGCAAACCCATTGGGAGTAAGAACCGATGTTTGAAGTTTTTTGTTTACGAACGATACCGAAACACCCGTTGCATGCAGTTCAGCGCGCTTCGCCTCTAGCGATTGTTTCACCGCAACTAACTCATGCGCTTGCTCGATCAACTCCTGACAGGCGGGGACCAAGACCTTAAGCTGATCTTCTGGAATAATTTCCGTTTTCGCCTTGGGTACGCTGGTTTGACCTGTCATCCCCGCGAGGTGCAAGGCAGAGCTTTCTTCCCAAGGATGCGGAAATGCCCACTGAGTCTCGCGCAGATGCCTTTGTAGCGTCTCAACACCAAGGAATCTAGCAAACAAAGTGCCCGGGGACAGTGGTTTGTTTCGCGCCGATAGCGTTTCCTTCGTTTGTTGCACGTAGGTCGCACAAACGAGTGGGGTTATATCCTTTATGCACTTGATGTTCAGCGAGTCGAGATACCTTAAAAATTGCCTTATCGCTTTGAAAAACTCAACCAATGTGCCTCCGCCTGGATTGTTTTGCAGATCGTAGTGCTTGATCGCAAATTTCACCGCAGGAAAAAAGCGCTCGGGCAGCGACCCAAAGCGTAGCTTTTTTTGCTGTCCTTTGTGCTGCTTGTAAAGCGTGCATCTTCATATCGCCAAGTCATATCCTTATACTCGCTGATCACTTGATGACGCCCGTCAGTTAGACGGTAAGAAGAGATAGGCAATGTCAGTCGCTCTGACTCGCTCAACGCATGCAGTTTAATCGTATTGCCATGCGCCACTGCGCTCGCCATCAAAGTCTGACTCATGCGACCCCCTCAAGCTGTTGGCGATGCTTCCAGGCGGGATGAGGATTGGCTTCGGCTTCAGCGCGAACGGTCTGCACATACTCAGGATCAAACTGCGTCGCAATCTCGTTGTCGATAATACGAATGATATGCGCAAAGTACTTCTTCCAGCGTTTCGCGCCAATTTGCTCTCGCTCGTACACCAAGAGCCAATAAAACGAGAAAAGGCGGTATATATCCTCTTTCGTGACAACCATGTTGCGACATCGCACACAGGCCAAAAAGTCGGTGCAATAGATTTTATTGCCTTCTCTGTCGGTTTTCTGGCCTGAGTCCGCACACTTTGCCACTGAGGTATTCTGCTCAATGCCTCGAACGTTATCGGTCAGCTCTTTGACACGACTACGTCCCATGAAGTTAAAGTTTTTCTCTGCCTCTTTCGGTGCTTCCAAATAGTGTGAATCAGAGACTTTGACCGAATGCCCCGCGAGGGCGGCGGTGACGAAAGGATCACCACCCGACAGCTCAAAAATGCGATTCTCAAAGGTCTTGCGAAAGCGTGAAACATTGACCTTGAGCGGCTTGCCGTTGTCGTCCAGCAATTGCCGATCCGCGACCCACTTGGAAATGTTCTGTGCAAGTAAAGTAGAGCTCAACGCTGTCCCTTGATCTGCGTTTGCATTACTAGTCGCTCGATAAACCAACACCAAGTCCGAGTTCATCTCCTGACGTACTGATGCATTGCATTGAATAATGTGTTGGATCATCACAGCAACATCGGCTAGCACCGTTTGCACATTTTCGACTCTTTTTTGATGGCGTAAAACTTGAACCTTGGTGGCATTACCTCGACGCTTATACAGCACCAACAGCTTTCGATTTTCCTTCAAGGGGTGCTCTTGAATCGAATCGGTCGTCATTTCCAACAAAGGCGTCGTATTCATCCCTGACCGCAACGCAATCGCACACATCAAAATCGTTAATTCATAGCCGGTTAACGGCGCTTTCTTTTCTAAAATGGCATTCACATCGTCACTCAAGGCGTATGCAAGTCGTCGTCGCTCTGCTCTGGAAAAGGCTAACTGTCCTTTCACTTTTCGATTGGAATTTGGAAAGGGGTTTTGAGGAAAATCCACCCCATTGATCCAATCCATGCCCTGCATCTTGACTAACACTGACTTGGTGTGGGTGTAAAAACCTTTGGCTGAAGTGCCGTTCGGATACGCTGTTTTTACATGGCTGATATAGTTTTGAATCAGCTCACTGGTGATATCCGTTAACACAAGGTCACGGCCTTCGGCGGCCTGATAGAGTTTAAGATAGTCAGCAAGGTATTTGATGCCGCCATAGCAGTAATTACTTATTGTGCTGTGCGCGACCGTTCGCTCCTCGATCATGATCTGAATGGTTTGCTGCAAGGCGCTGACAATAGCGTCAAATCCGCATTCGTAGAGGATGGAGAAATCAAACCCATTAGTGGAATTCGCATTTTTACCCCAATAAACCTGCTGATCTTCTGGAACGCCAAGCTTCAGGACGGGCTTTTTAGTGGCGATTGAAGGCGTGTCCTGACTTTTAATTTTTGCGTCATTAAAACGTTTTTTAGTTCCCATTACGCCACCTCCAAACCGGAGCATATCTGATCGACATCATCGTCATAGGAGGTCATCACATCTCCTT
>NZ_LWGE01001271.1:0-4573 GCF_001635315.1 Oleiphilus sp. HI0123 | reverse complement strand
ATATCACCAGAGGGTGTAACGAGAGGGAAGTTGTCGAGAATACGAGAGTAGTTGCGCTCTTCATCGGGAAGAATAATCCGAACCTCGATCTCTTCATTCTCGTCATAGAATACTTGTAAAAGCTGGCCGTCGAAGGCCGCTCGTAATTGTCTGCCAACATCCGAGACGGTGAAGCCAAGCGCTTCTCCCAGAGGCGTAAGTGAGTAGATAAATTGGTTTTTACCAAAGGGTAGGTCGTCTTGGATATCACGCACGCCGACATAGGTTTTTAGCTTGGTCGCCAGGTCCTCACCCGCTTGTTTGAGTACCGAAGTCGCTTGCCCAGTGAGGAATATATCGACGTCTTTACCCGGTGGACCACCTCGTGGGCTAGATATGCTCAGCTGCTCTACGCCATCGGGTTGGTCGATGAAATCGTTCCAGGCTTCAATAAATTCGGGGTTTCTTATATCGCGAGCGTCTGGTGTTAAAAGTTCTACGTGAACGGAAGCATATTGTTCACCCGTGGAGTAGTTCTGGCCACCATCGAAGCTGGCCTGGTTAATCCTAAGAACACTATGAACGACCAGGCTATCAGCATCGCCCATGCGTTGTTCCTTGGCGAATTTTGCATCGGCTTGTTGCAAGGCTTGCTCCATGTTAAGGCCGAACTCGCGTACTTTTTCAGGCGGTGTTCCTGAAGCAAACTTAACGTTGCCAAGTAATATATGGCTTTCAGGTTGGGGGAAGAAGTCTGACTTGACCCGGCCCGAGGCAATCAGAGTGATACTGACAGCCAGGATCGCGACGGATAGACAAAGAATAACGCCTCGATTCTCGATCGATTTTTCGGATAAAGGGCGGAAGAAATTATCCCGAAAGCGAT
Source organism: Oleiphilus sp. HI0123 (assembly GCF_001635315.1). Taxonomy (NCBI): domain Bacteria; kingdom Pseudomonadati; phylum Pseudomonadota; class Gammaproteobacteria; order Oceanospirillales; family Oleiphilaceae; genus Oleiphilus; species Oleiphilus sp. HI0123. The sequence continues at coordinate 3,708 of NZ_LWGE01001271.1, read as the reverse complement.
TAAAACCTTGATCGATTTTTTCCCGATATGAACCCGCTGCATTGGCTTTAAAGGAGCGCTTAAAGGAATGATTTAAATGACCTGGTAAGACGAGAAAGCACTCAATTACAGAGGCGATAATGACACAGATAATTACTAGTGGAATGTCGAACAGAATGTTGCCGATAATGCCGCTAATGAGCATCAATGGCAGGAAGGCAGAAACGGTTGTCAACGAAGAAGATAAGACTGGCACGAACATCCTGCGAGCACCGCCTTCAGCAGCACGTAGAGGGTTTTCACCTTTGCTATAGTGAGTGAGGGCATCTTCGCCTACAACAATTGCATCATCGACAATGATGCCCAGCGCCATGATTAGCGCGAACATGCTGACCATGTTGATACTGCCGCCAACGAGGTAGAGTATTGCAAGTGTGCCCATAAATGATATTGGGATACCGACAGCAACCCAAAAGGCCACACGACCATTGAGGAATATGAATAGGATGCTGACCACTAGAATCAAGCCGCCTAGGCCGTTTTTGATTAGCAGGTTAATACGGTCCTCAATTAGTACGTAGGCTTCATTATAAGCGTGTAACTGAACAGTTTGAGGGAGTAGGGGCTTTGTGTCAGCCAACCAGTTATTAAGAGTCTCAGCTGCTTTCAAAGTGTCGGAAGACTGGGTGCGAAGAACTCGTAACAAAACAGCAGGCCTGTTTTGATAAAAGACCTCTATTTGATTGTCTTTATTACGTTGTTGCACCACCGCGATGTCTTCGAGCTTAATGGGTTCGGCAGAACTTCCGCTTAGTATGGCTAGCTGTTCAAAGCCACTTTCACTTCTTCGCTGTTCAATGCTTCTAAGTTCTTTGGCTGCTTCACTTTTTCCGCTGGTACCTGCTGGGATATCCTGACTGGCATTGAGTATTTGCTGGCCGAGTTGGGGAAGTGACATTTTTAATGCGCTGATCTGTTTGCTATCAACCTGAATGGCTATCTCTTGAGATGGCAGGCCAATAAACTCGACTTTTGCAACGCCTCTGTCTAGTAGTTCTCTTTCATACTGGTAGGCAAGTGGGCGTAGTTCTTCTAATGTGCCATCCGAAGAAAGAATGATGGTTGCAACGTCCTCATTTAACGAAACTTTTGATACTTCGGGCGTTTCAGAATCAGAGGGAAGGTTTCTTACCAGGTCAACGTATTCTTTAACTTGGTCGAGGGCCAAACCCATATCACTGCCTTCATCATATTCCAGGACGATGACGCCAGCGCTTTGATAAGACGTCGAACGCATTTCTTTCACGTAATCTAGATTGCGCAACTGCTGTTCTAGCGGTGTGACAATCGACTTGGCCACATCTTCTGCACTGGCACCTGGCCAGGTAACGCGGACGATAACGTAGTCGGGTTCGAAGTTTGGTAAGAACTGAGTGTTAAGTTTGATTAGTGATACCGCACCTGCAAGCAGCATAATCAGCATGAGCAGGTTGGCTGCTACTTTATGTTGAGCAAAGCGGCCAATTAAATCTGAGCGGTGATCACCTGGGTTTTGTTCGTGATTTACAATGCTCATTCTTAGCTACGCTCTTTAACTTTTAGACCGGAAATTGCATTGGGGAGTTGGGTTGTTGTGACCTTATCGCCATCGCCTAGATGCTTACTACGAATAATGACTCTGTCTTGAAGAGTCTCTTCATTTGCAGAATTCGTGCTAAGACTTAAAAGCTGTTTTCCTAATACTTCAATATTTAGCGATTGAAGCCGTCCCTCCTCAATACGATAAATTCGATTTGTTCCATAGATTGCCGACACGGGTAGAGTGAATACGTTTGTTAGTGCTGGCATATCAATGCGTAATCGTAATGCTTTGTTTAGAATCAAGTTATGCTCTTCGCTAGCAGGTCTAAATAGAGCATCGACACCGCCATTGCTGAGACTTGCCTGGCCAGATAATCGCAGAAGTTGTAATGGTATTTCTGATTGATGGCTAAGTGCCGTGGCTTGGATGTTGATACCCTGTTGCAGTGCATCACTAATAAGTGCCAGATATTTGTCGGGTACTTGAGCGCGGAGCTCCATATTCTTTCGGTCGTAGAGAGAAACCAGTGCTTGTCCCATTTGTATTCGCTCACCCGGAGCGACCTTAACACTTGTGACAATACCGTCAAAAGGGGCTCTGATCTGAGCGCGCTCAGCATCGATTTCTGCGTCTTTCAGCAAGGTGAGGGCTCGTACTTTTTTAGCTTGAAGCTGCTTTAAACGATTAGGGTGGTCGGCAATATTTAGCTTTCGGGCATTGACGGATAAAGCTTGCTGAGCACGGCTAGACTCGGCACTATCGTAGCGTTCCTGTGCGACCAGGTTAGAAGCTTTTAGTTTTGCCTGACGGGCCAGTGCTTGCTCGGCAATTTCTAGTAATCGTTTTTCTTCAACCAGAGAATCCTGATCGGTTTTAAAGCGTAGCTTCTCTGCATCGATTAGAGCATCTAGCTCATTAATATCAGCTTGCCGCTGTGCCAGGGTAAGTTCGATTTCGCGAGCATCGAGTTGGACCAGTAGGTCGCCCATTTTTACGCTAATTCCTTCTCGCACTGGAACTTGCATTACGTCGGCAGTGATCGCAGCGCTTAATGTTGAGTCGAAAGGCGATTCAACCCGTGCCAATAGTTCGACTTGAGGCTGCGCCTGGGTTTCCTTAAGTATGATGCTTGATACTAGCCATTCCTTTTCTTTGGTTTCTTTTTTGGGTGGTTTGGGCTTAGAAACGACGAGCGCAAAAATGATCAAGGCTGCCACCGCTAGGATAATGATAGGTAAAAACCAGCTGTGCTTTTGGCGGAGGTTCTGGAATGTGTTCATTGTGTTGATTCCACAGTGTTAAAGGAATAAAAGCTTAAGTAATCTTGAGTCTAATCTGAGTATTTTTAATCTTTCACTTGGCTAGAGCAGCTTAGGTATTAAAGTCCCCCCAGAGCCACTGAAGCAATGCCAGGCACGCTACAGGGGCTGTTTCTGTACGCAATACTCTTGGGCCGAAGGTGCTTGGGATAAACTTATTATCACAGGCCATGCTGATTTCAGCTTCACTTAACCCCCCTTCAGGACCAATAAGAATATTGACATGGCCAGGGGCGGGGGAGATATCAGATAAACGTTGGCGGTCTCTGTGGTGTAAAACCAAAGACAAGCCCTTAGATGATTGTTGCTGAACCCAGTCATCGACATTCAATATCGGATGGACGGTCGGCACCGTTGCGCGCCCACATTGTTCAGCAGCGCTAATTGCAACCTGTTGCCAGTGCTGAACACGTTTGCTTGCACGTTCATTGTTAAGGCGCAATTCGCAGCGCTCACTATCTAAGGGTGTAATCGCATTAACGCCCATCTCAGTACTCTTTTGGATGGCGTAGTCCATTCGGTCACCCCGAGACATGACCTGGCCGATATGGGTCTTAAGTTTAGATTCACTGACAGCATTTTCAGCGATGCCGATACTAGTAGCGAAAGACTTTTTGCTAGTTTCCTGAATGGTAGCGGGGTAGAACTTACCGTCGCCATTAAAAAGCCTAAGCTGGTCACCAGCTTTCATTCTAAGCACTTTTAAAAGGTGCTGCGCTGCTTGGCCCTCGATTACGGTATTTGAGGATGCTTCGAGAGGCTGATCAACATAAATATTCGGAATGCGCATCGTGCGTTTTACCAGCTCAGTGATTAAGTAAAGAGAGT
>NZ_LWGE01001270.1:0-1892 GCF_001635315.1 Oleiphilus sp. HI0123 | reverse complement strand
TACTTCTAACGCACAATATTGATCTCGCATCAGGCAATGCATGAGCCATCGATACGAAGTTATATTGGCCACCTACACCACTCACAACCGTGCCATTTTCAAGGCCATCTGATACAACCGCACCACTTAGCGTCACCATCATGCCGGTGTTTATAAAACGAGCGTGCTTGCGCTGCGCAGATAGGAGCGGATGATTGTAGTCAAGCTGGTTGATATGACCGACACTCGACATACAGATCTTTTCATTTTCCTCTCGACTCATGTCGCGCAAAGCTTGATAAAAGTCTTGAGGCCCTAGATAGAAGCCACCATGCATATAGATACCACCCTTGAGGTTATCACCCAGGCATAGTTCACACACGGAGGCAAAGTTGGCTTGCTCTAACAAGTTAACCGAAAGTGTCGTTTCGCCTATTTTAAGACCATCCTCAGCCCACTGTACGGCATCAGAAAAAATGCCCCAGCGCTGCAGATAAATAAAGTCAGAATGAGTCAGCTGATGAGAAATAATCGACTCATTTAACAAGCACTCAAGTGTAGATGGTGAAACTGTTTCACCAATTTTCCCCTCATTAATCAAGCGCTGTAAATCAAGATCATCATAGACCTTACGCTTTACAATTCCGCTCTTGATTAGGTGCATGAAGCCGTTAACAAACATTTCACTGGAACCATACAAGCCTTTATCGAAGGCATCCACGCCACCATATTCGGAGATAAGTTTTTTATCGATATTCAGAGAGTCGACGACATGTTTATAGACGTCGTTATCGGTCTGGCGCAATTTGCATGCATAAACGATGGCATCACCTAATGAACCGATACCAATCTGCAATGTACCGCCATCTTTAATTAGAGTACTGGCATATAAGCCTGCCATATAGTCAGGGTTAGGAACCGACATATTTGGTGGCGCAAACAAACGAGTCTGATAGGCAGGACTATGAACCTGGAAGTCAAAATAATCATTCTCGACCATTGCACGGTTATACATAAACGGTAAATCGTCATGAACCTGAGCAATAGTGACGATCTTTTTCCCCTTCGCCCTCTCTTCTTCAATCAGAGGCATAATATCCAGGGTAACATCGGTATTACAGCTTAAGCTCAACTGTGGTCGGCCATCTATTTCTTTTTTAGCGACAATTTGTGCCAGCACATTGACGCCATTAATCATTAAGTCGCGCGATACAAAGGTATAGTTACTCGATACATAGTTTCGCTGCGCACTGGCAACGCTCTTCATAGCACCCGCTTTAAAGTAAAACTCCGAGACTTCGACATTCGGCGGCAAGGTGTTAGTCCTGACTGCCTTGGCATACTCTAACTCTTCGTAATCACCAAATAAGCGCTCGACAAATGGCACTAGAAACTTGGCTTCCATTTCACTTTTTGGTCTTGGCTTTTCTAGCGATAAAGCTGTAATGATCCGCAGATTAATACTCGGATCCTGCTGCGCCTTTCTGTAAAAAGCATTCGCCAACTGATTTGGTTTTCCCAAACCTAGAGGTAAACCCAAAACAATATTTTTACCAACCGTCTCTATCGTCCGCTCGACACAGCGTTCAACTTCACTAAATAATTCCATGAGTTCTCCAAACCTTTCTTGTTTTTTATATCCAGTACGAATTCGTCTACAGTAACAACACTTGAGCGCGCTAATCATGACATAAGTCAAACACTCACAAAAAATTATCAAGGGCTCCGACAAAAGCTCTGCCTTACGCTTCAAAAGCAATTGACGCTAATCATTTATTCTCTTGGCGAGAGTGGTTATGATGACGCCACATTAACATAAGGACCACACAATGATTTCTACCTTTAGTGAGCTTCTCACAGCCGCCCAAGAGCAAGACCAACCTCAACGCTTACTTTTTTTATTCGCCAAAGCC
>NZ_LWGE01001269.1:0-1629 GCF_001635315.1 Oleiphilus sp. HI0123 | reverse complement strand
TGCCCGAGACATGAATAAGCTGGTTTTTCTGCGTATTTTTGAAGAAAGCCCTCTAAAAAGTCGGCTAGGTTGTTGCGTGAGAGTGTTGTGTTTATCTGTGTCATCGGTAACCCCAAAGGTGTTTATTATTATGAATCTAGATTAGGTGGGCCTAGCAGCTCTTTATCTGCCTTACCTAGAAATAGTTTCATCGATAATTTCTGAATAATGGTTCCGTAGGGAGGATAGAATAAACCAATCGGAAAGAATCGATGTCGTTGAAAAGTCGATCGGGCATGGGATAGCTCACGAAACCCTTCTTCGCCATGGTAACTGCCCATACCTGAATTACCCACGCCACCAAAAGGCATGTCGTGATTGAATGCATGCCAGCCCCAATCATTAATGCTTACTCCACCAGACAGCGTGTTTTTCATAATTGTGTCTCGTATGGATTTATCATGGCCGAATAAATAGAGTGCTAGAGGGCGTTCCCGGTCGTTTATAAAGTCAATTACTTCGTTGATATTATCGTAGGGAATCACAGGCAAAATTGGACCGAATATTTCTTCTTGCATCAAATTCATATTGAGATCAGGGTTCTTTACAATATGAAGCGGGTACTGCCGCCCCTTGCCAATAGAACCGCAAACGGTTATGTCTGCCCGATGCGCTTTCGCGTCGTCAATTAGGCGCCTGAAACGTTCGTCTGCGCGGTCGTCTACCAATGAGGTGTAATGTTCACTACCGGAAGTCGAGGGATGCATTTTTATAAACTGTTTCTTTACGGCCTCAACAAACTCATCAATATTATTTCTAGGTACTAACGCATAGTCAGGTGCTAAACAGACTTGACCGCTATTCATGGCCTTACCATGCGCAATTCGCTTAGCGGCATCATTCAGGTTGGCGCCTTCACACACAACTGCCGGCGATTTTCCACCGAGTTCTAAAGTGACAGGTACCAGATTTTTAGCCGCGTTACTCATGATAATACGCCCGGTTTTAGGCGAGCCTGTAAACACCAAATGATCGAAAGGCTGCTCTGAAATTTTCATCGCATCCGGGTGGTCACCAGGCAACACATCCACCAAGTCTTCAGGAAAAATTTCGCTAAGCATTTCTTGCAGTAATGCGGCTGAGTTAGGGCAATTCTCCGGCATTTTGATCATCGCTCTGTTGCCCGCTGCCAAAGCTGCAATAAGAGGCCCTAACGCTAGGTATAAGGGAAAGTTCCATGGGCAGATGATTCCGACAACACCTTTGGGGTGGTAATGTACTTTGGCTTTATTACTTGTGAAGAGTAACTCCGTGGATCTACGACTAGGCTTCATCCACTTTTTGAGTTTGTGAACTGCATGATTGATTTCTAAAACGGGCCCGAGCACATCAATAAGTTTAGATTCAGCTGGTGCGCGCCAGCCAAAGTCTTTGGCTGCTGCAGCGGTAATGGCATCTTGGTAACGCTGAATTTGGCTACGAAGATTTAGAAGATTTTTTTTCCTCTCATTGAAGGAAGGGTAAGGATTAGCTCGAGCCGCTGACTTAAGCATAGTTAATCGTTCTTCAATAGATGTATCGTGAGTAGAAATTTTCGCCGCGCAGTTCATTTGTTTGCCTCTATTTTTATCGATTTAAACGTGCTTATGT
>NZ_LWGE01001268.1:0-8230 GCF_001635315.1 Oleiphilus sp. HI0123 | reverse complement strand
GATAAGTTATTATACTATCCTCACGGCACGTATCTAGATCCAATACATCATTAAACACTGTCAACATGGGAGGGGCTAAAGAACGGTACTCTTGTTGAAATAGACCACATTTGCAAGCTTCTATTGCCGGCCAATCTAATGCTTTGATCTTATTTAGTACATCTTCTTTGGATAAACAGAATGATAACTCGTCTGCAGATCCAGAAAATGAGGCGATCGATACTAGATCTTCGGTCTCGTATTCATCACCGTGTTTTAGCCTGTAGGTCTGCGAGTACTCAAAATCCTTTGTGTTCAAAGTTTGTTGAAAATGAATAGCATATCGAAGCAGGGCATAGAGCAAAGCATCGAATGCACGAGGTACAATAAAGTGACGGAGCGCATGACTTTCAAATAAGGGAACGATAGTGAATGCTTTGACGAGTCGTTGTATAAGCGTGTAGCAACCAGCCCATCCGGTTTGTTTAAGGAACAGAGGGGTCATCTCTTCTAAGCTTTTCTCCAGCACCTTAGCACTGTGGAAGTGAGACGTTAATGTAAACATAAGCATTAGCCATACGCTCAGTGCGAAACAAATAGGGCAAGGTGGCGATAACGCCTGGAAATGGTTGATCGAAAGATATCGATAGGATTGAATTGAAAGCAATCGATGCTGTTTAAGCAAACCGCTAATTAATTTCAGACGTGACATACCATACTCTAAGACTAACGTTTCTAAATCGTGAATTTGCTCAAAATATCGGTCACGATGTGCTTCTGTATCATACGACTGAAGATAAAATGTGACGCTAGAAATTTTGCTCACCTCAACGCCATGAATTGCTCTTAGCTGCTTTTTCTTGCACCAACCTGCTTTGCAACATATTGCCCAAAAATCCGGATGCTCCGGCGAAAATCGTGATGGATATGGGAACGACAATCCCAATTTCTGTATTAGTCTGTCCTCGTCACCAAGCTTCATGCGAAGTTTTTCATCAATGTTAGTGATCAGGTTAGTCAAATAGCCAACCGTCGAGTCAATTTTTTCTGCTAGGGATGCCTGGCCCTCGATGATTGAGGCGAGTGTTTTTTCAATGCGGTCATCCCTACCTCGACCACATTGAGGACAATGGCGCGTAGCAATTTCCTGTCGTGTTTTGGGATATGGGGAGTGGCAGCGCGAACAAGTACTTCCTAAGGTCGTATCATGAATGGGGCAATTCGTTAACCAAGGATAATCATAGATATCGCTATGATAGAAAAGCGCACTGCATTGTGCACAATGACGTAAGGCTGGTTTGAATTTATGGCGGTTTAGATCAGCATGCGTCGCAAAAATCGTTTGATCATTACCTTGGCGTATATCGCGCATGAGTAGTCCAGGATTGGCCATGCACTGAATACGCCAGCGTCCCCATTGACTCAAATAGGGTAGCCAAAAGAAACGACCTTGATTAACGAGATAGTCGTCGGGTAAATACTTATTCACGATCATCAGATCCCCGCCACATAAAAGGCCTCAGTAATAAGGGCATCGTCATAGTCGTGAACAACCGTCAACCGTGGCAAGAAGTCCATTAGAAGAATGTCTAGGGTCGCTCGACAGATTTCCATGGTTAGTTGTGACTCTTCCTCTTGGCAGAATTGATCACAATAAACACGCCAGATGTCGCTAGCCATATTGACGAATCGCCAGCCTTGTTCGACTGCTCGGGGTAGAAAGTACGCGGTAAAGCTGGGTCCATTGTCGGGGTAGGTAAAGGAATCATATTGAGTCAGTATCTCCCTGAGTGCTGACTCAGACTGCACGCCGTAAAACGATGTGTGTTGACGAAAGAAGCGCCCGTATATATGGTCATTTGTCGATTGGTGAATTTGATCTAAGAGTTGATTAGACTCATTCTGATTACCCACGAACACCGACATTAGTCGGATTCTAGCGGTTTCAAATGCATCAAAAATCTCAGAAAACGCGTACAGTTGATCCAGACTTAATCGCTGCATTTCATCGACAATCAGAACGATCTGATAAGTTTGATAAAGGCTAACTAAATCCAAGGCATGTTGTACGAAGCGTGCGGCCAAAACATCCGATGAGTCGGATTTCGATACAGGCACATTGACGCTCAAGCATAGATTGTTAAAGACGCCTCGTATGGTTTTTATATCACGACGATTGATGGAGGTATAGATCACCGGAACGCGACGTTGTTGACGATTACGCAAGCGATCAACGAGACGACGTACGGCAAAGGATTTTCCAATTCGTGCCGGCCCAATAATATAGCCGCCGGTTCCTCCGGTCCATAGCCAACGTTTCACTGTTTCCTCTAATTGGAGCGATGCTTGAGTATCGAATACGACCTCTAGCGGTGTATCGATGAGGGGGTGAAAAGGCATTTCCTGGGACGTCATGATGGTTCTCCAGGATGGCTAAAAGCCGTCTGACTAGACCATGTGGCATTGGCTTTAGCTTGGCGTTTCGCTTTTACACGTTCTGGCTGATTGAGGTCGAGGGCGTCGCCGTTCGATTGAAATGTAGTGGCTACGTGTAGCAGTCTCAACGCATGCTTTGGTTCCTGCTTGTGTTTAAGTAGATAGTGCAGTAATCCCGCTAAGGGATCACGCGCCTGAATTTTATCGTGGCGAATTAATTTGTTGATGTATTTTCGGATCGTGATGGAGTGGGGGAATCGTTGCCAGGAACGTGAGCAGGTTGCTACGCCGATAGGCCTGCCCATTTCGGTGTCGACCTCAAACTTGCGAATATCACGCGCATCCATATTCGCGTAGACATGTGTTTCGCTTGGCGCTAATCGAGCGAGGTCGCCAAGGTAGTAATGCACGCGTTCAAAATACAAATAACATTGCCCGCTGTCGCGATTTCGCTTAATGGGTAATCGTAACCGGAGGCGGAACGGGTTGCGTGGCACGCCAATGTCTTCAGAGACACTGGGGTGCCAGTGATGTTGCCATTGATGCGCAAACAACGTTAGAGGGGAAGATCCGGCATTTCTTCCGCCTTTACTTAGTACGTTATGTTGAGTCAACACAATGCTAAGCGCTTCTTCAAACGTTTGCAGACTGATGGCAGGAGGTTTAGTTCGGTTTTTTGCATCTTCTCGCTTAGGGTCACGCGGATGCGATCCTGTCGTCGAAGGTAATTTATGACTATGGTGGCGATTAATATAATCAAAGGCACGTTCAACTTCACTCCGCGCGACAGGATGTTTCGGATGCCCAAACTCAAGGGTCGCCCCTTGATCAACGACAACAAGCTGTTCAATCGCCTTTGCGTGATGCATCCAGGCATTGTCAAGTGCAATGCGTTCGAATACAAGGGGCGATAAGTCAGGTAAGGACGATGGAAAAGTGGCACCCGGGTCGTAAGTAAATAAGGGGGAAGTGAGTGTCATCGGCTGCCAAGATTGCAGACAGTTATCGAGTAGTGTCTGTAGATCGAGGGCACTAGGATGGTCTGTGAGTGATAGGTGGTATCCAAGATAACACGAAGAGGCCACGTCTACTGCGATTAGTAAAGTCGCGCGAGCTAATCGCAGAGGGATTAATTCATCATTTAAACAGAGAGTCAGCCGTCCCTGGAAATCAATGACCTGCTCATCAATTTCGACACGATCCATGACCTGCAAAGGGGGCTGGCTGGCTGGAAATTTCATTCGAGCTGTGCGCTCTCGTGCTTGAAGCGCATTCGCGAGCTTTTTATGAATATGACGACGTAAGGATTCGTAACCGTACTTATTTGTGGTATAGGGGTAGCGATCGTGTGGCCAGTGTGCATCGACCAGACACTGTTTGTACATGCCAAAAATGGAATGAAGTAATAAGGTTGGTGCGTATCGTGCTTTTTTCAAGTGCGCAGCAATAGCCTCATCGATCATGACTTCGATACTAGGCAGTTCGCTGAGCAAGGCTTGAAACGCCCCTTTTTCACCGCTAGGTTTGAGCACGCTTGGCAGCGCAATAAGTCGTTCATTTGCTTTGAGATGTTGATGGGGAATTAGCGCTTTTGTCAACGGCCATTGACCGTCATGATCCTCGGTAAAACAACGATTAAGTAACTGAGTGATCCGGCCAGGGGATAAGGCGACACGCTCTGCTACGTGGTTAAGTGCGTCGCCATTTAGTACGCAACAAGCTACTTGTTGGTTACGTAGGAACGTACTTCGCACAGAAACCGGTAAGGCATCGACCTCAACCAATGGCCAATTATTGTAATCGTAGTAGTGCGGCGCTAGCGCGAGGGCATGTCGCCAACGGGACATCGGGATAACTCCAGATCATAACTGAGTCGACATTGGGTTAAATTCCCCTGAATTTTGCCGCGATGAAGTAGCCTGAATAAGGCAACTTCACTCATTGCGCGCGATTCACGGTCCAAAGGGTGTAACCAGTGACGTAAGGGGAAGGTCTGGCCTAGGGGCCACTCAAGCAGAATATTTAATTCGTGGTTGTCGGTGTTTACATGACGCGCACGATATAGCACGCGAACGATACGCCACCAATTTAATGCTTCCGTTTCACGTTCACGGGCTGATTCGTTGGCAATAAGTTCAAAGATTAGATTATGTAACTGGCAGAATGCTTTGAGTGCGGCAAGCTTTTCGTCATCCCATTCACCCCGCGGTTTAAGTTCGATAATGTAGCGACCATCACGTTTTAATACATAGGCATCGGGCCGATAGGGCACGCCTCGGTACCGAAGTTTTAGCGGTTGAGGAATGTAACTAACCACGCGAGGGTCGCCTTCTTGCAGGGCAGCATATAGGTACTCGTCATAGGAGTGAAATTCAGCGGCACCGGGATATTTGATCATTGCTTGGAGGCGACATTCGACCGCCGTGCGAAATGCGCGACCGTTGGTATGTTGTTGTGGCACTAAACTCTCAGCGGTGACAAGTCGCGCTAATCTTAGCTGCTCTCGCGTCATGTACACATCCTCAGTAGACCGAAGAGACTGTTATTTTACGTGGTAAACAACACATAAAAATAGCCTGTATTTCTGCACCAATAACCCATACATTGGTACATAGTTACTATACCTTTGTTTCTAATGGTTATTTGTTCTAGTAAGAGTGCTGTTTGGCTAAAAATAGTGGCTATAATTACCTTTAACTTGCTCCAAAATTAGGAGGCAAAAATGGAACACTTATTTGAAAAACCAAAGCAGTTATTTGAATACCGTGTTTTTGCGCAAAACCGTGAAACTTCAGGTTACCTATGCTCTTACACTTGGAATGAGTTAATCGACCATAGAGCATCGCTCTTCAACATTGATAGTAAGTACCCAAGATATTTGGTAAAGCCAGAGATATTGACGCTACTTAATAATGAAAAATATTTACCCAGAAGGTTGTTGTTAGATTTAATGTGGAGTACTGGAGCAACTGTTTCTGAAGTTCTAGGTTTAAAGCGTGAAAGCTTTAAACGGTCAGGAAGTGTTATTTTGAAGCGGCTTCATAGTAGGGCTGGGAGGCCCACAAAAGCTCAGCAAGAAATGATCTCATCTCGATCTATCTCAATTAAAGATTCGGATCTAAAAGATCGTATTGAGTCTTACATTATTGGAAACCAAATTAAACACAATCAAAGACTTTTCGGTGTGGATCGACATACTGTAAATCGTCATATACATAAACTGGTCGAACGTTCGGGAGGCTCCCCCTTTAATATAACCGCTGAAACCTTTAGACATAGCTTTGCAGTGCATCTAATGCTCTCGGGAGTACCTCAAACTAGAATCAGAAAACTTTTGGGCTTAAAAAAGTACCATCAAATAGAAAAATATGAAAGAGCCATTCCCGAAGATGTTGATGATGTTTTAAGAGGTGTACTAGATAATTACCAATACCTGTGTCTTTATCTTTCTGAAAGCGGACGTTGGCGGTTTTTGTTTACTTTGGTCAAATTAGGCTAGTAATAGCTCTCTTAAGTCATAGCGTTAACATCATGTAATTTTTTGTAAACTTATGCTACATGAGTCACGGATTGCATTAGTGAATGATGTTTAAATGGACGTCCATTTTTTACGTACGTCAATCTATTGCCGGTGAAGTGTGTCGGCAGAATTTAACAAGGAAATTGTTTATGTCTAAGTTACTATGCGGTCTAGCAGCCGGTATTCTAGTAATCAGCTCTACAACAGCTAACGCTGGATTAATTGGAGATACGGTAGATATTAAAGACAGGTTTGGCACACAATCAGCCGTTGTCGGGGCAGGGAGTGAGACGCGCACAGGTGGGTATGGTTTTGGAGTAAGTCATTTTATCAACTTGTCGGACAACGAGCTCTCAATTGGACTGGTTAATAGCTCAGCGACTCAGTGGGACTGGTCTGGATCAAATGGTGATTTCTGGGAAGTTCTAAATATGGATTCTGTTGTAGACTCTTCAGCAGTAATTTCAGGTTTTTCACAAGTTACAGGCCATTCTCTATATAGCTTTGATACATCGTTTTCAGACCACGGTATCCGAGTTGATATGGCAGGATTAAGTCCTTTTAGCATTGCTTCCGGGGATTTCGTTAGCTTTGATTTTTCCTTTGACTTTAAAGCGGTTAGTGTTCCTGAGCCAGCTACATACTCGCTGCTAGGTCTCGGGCTTCTAGCTATGGGGTTTGCGCGTCGTAAAGCTAAATAGTAGTCCAGAGTTTAGCGCAGCAGCAGCTCGGGGGAAGCCCTGAGCTTCCTCGAGAGATAAGGCTTAAGAAGCAACTTTCTTAAGGCTCTTCCTTTTTTGAATGGCGGCGATACATAGCTGTAATTACTTCGAGTTCTATGAAGGCTCATTTTCGAGCTATGTCAGTCATCGATCTTATTGTATAGCAGATTACTAAATGAATAGGGCGTTATCTTGGGTTAAATTGTATTGTTATTCCTTAACGAACAGCTTGTTAATTCTTATTCAGATTTTTTAGCGCATCATTAAGCATTTCCTCTGGCGGCTCTTCATATATAAGAGTTGTTGAGGCGTTTACATGCCCAGCAATTTTCTGAGCCACTTTAACTGACTTCTTCTGTTTATGGATCACATCTGTTATCAGTGAACGGCGACCACTATGTGAACTTGCTTTCTCGATCCCGGCCCAATTTCGGAGCATGAGAGCCATATGTTCCTGAAGTGTATTAGGAGAGTAGGGGCCACCTTTCTGGGTGATAAAGAGTGGATCACCAGGCTTTAGGTGTGATTCTTTTGATATACGAATTTGTAAATACTCAGTAAGAGCCCGCCTCAAATCAGTATCAACCATGGGAAGATCACGGGATTTACCTTTATGTTGTTTCACAGGAGGATAGAAATCTTCAGGGTTTACGTCAGCACCTACCTGAACCAGTTTTTCAACTTGACGTATCATTTGATCAAATGCTGACTTCTTAAAGCTGATGGTTTTGCGCTCATATTTACTCTTTGAGCGTTTCATGGCATCAGCGCCTTTCGTATACGAGGCGGGTAAGGTCATCACCTGAAGTAATGTGAAGTCGCAACGAGAAGTTAGTTGTGCAATCTCTTTTATTTGTAGCAAAGCAATCTCTTGCGCTCGCAATCCGAGCTTGAAACTGATTTGCATAATTGCAGTATTTTTCTCTGGATGACGGTTTTGCAGAATAACTTCGAATAAATGATGCTGTTCGTCTAAAGAGGGTACACGAGCTTGTCCATTTTTAGGCATAAATCAACCTTGCAAACAAAATCCGTAATAATGGGAATTTAACGGATTATAGGGCTATAAACAGAATTTATACACTTTACTTTTGATTCTATAGAGGTGTTACTACTAAGGATTATATAAATAAAATGTCAAAGCCTGCAGTAAAAAAAGGCACTTACAAGAGTTTTGCCTTCAATTACCCCAGCCGGTGGTAATTACCAATTTGATAGGTAATTCTTGGTAATTTATGTACTCTTATTAAAACACGCTTTGGCGAAGCGCTGTTTATAACGCACTTTTGTATTAAAAGTGCACCTCCTCAGCAAAAAAAGAGAATCCCTTTTAGTGCATACTTGAGAACACACCATACGTTGTAAAACATGCACATTCAAAATCAAAATACTCGAATATTGGTAATCCAGATAATATCAAAAACTGCTTTAACTGAAAAAAGCACCCTCATAAGTTAGTTTGCCCAATTTATAGATATAGTTGTAATTTTAGCTTTTTAGTTGCAAAAGTTTAGTTCTTTAGTTGCTCACCCACAAGTACCAGTCAATTACGCTTCACCAGAATATATAAGTG
>NZ_LWGE01001267.1:0-454 GCF_001635315.1 Oleiphilus sp. HI0123 | reverse complement strand
TTCATTGGTTATGCCGCCAGAAGCTTCAAGCTTGGCTTGGCCTTTATTTAGTTTTACGGCCTCGTTTAAAGTGCTGATAGGGAAATTGTCGAGCATGACGATATCAGCCTGAGCTTGTAAGGCTAGTTGCAACTCTTGTATAGATTCAACTTCAACTTCGATGGGCTTTCCGGGAGCTAGTTGCTGAGCTTTGTTAACTGCCTGTCCAATGCCGCCGCAGGCCATAATG
This sequence comes from Oleiphilus sp. HI0123, assembly GCF_001635315.1. Classification (NCBI taxonomy): domain Bacteria; kingdom Pseudomonadati; phylum Pseudomonadota; class Gammaproteobacteria; order Oceanospirillales; family Oleiphilaceae; genus Oleiphilus; species Oleiphilus sp. HI0123. The sequence goes on along the minus strand of NZ_LWGE01001267.1, from coordinate 225 downwards.
TGATTTTCCTTGATTAGGAAGGCGTCATAAAGGCCAATGCGATGGTTGTGGCAGTCTCCGCAGGTAACGGCATGCTTTTGTGCTAGGCGCAGTCCAGGTAGGGTCTTACGAGTATCCAGAAGCTTTACTTGAGTGTGTGCAACCAGGTTTGCGTAGTGTTTAGCTGTCGTTGCAGTGCCAGAAAGTGTTTGCAGAAAATTAAGTGCGGCACGTTCTCCGGTTAGA
>NZ_LWGE01001266.1:0-3826 GCF_001635315.1 Oleiphilus sp. HI0123 | reverse complement strand
TTGTTTGGGTCTCATTGCTCAGCACTTAAGACGCTCAACGAGCTTGCTTAGATAAGGACAAAACAGTCAGTTTGAGCAATAGTTCAATGCTCGCAACCACCTAAAGACCTTTTTAGGTCTCGATATATCTGGCTACAGACCTTTTAAGTATGCGGAGATCTTCATTGACTCTTCTACACTCATATTCTCGAAAGTCGTCATCTTACTAGCATCACTTCCCACCCTAACTTTATGAGATACCTGCCAAGCACTTAGTTTAGTGCCCTTATTAGGCGGAACAGCCCTTAGAAATTTTCCTAAGCCTGTTGAGTTATGACACTCAGAGCAATGGTGTTCGAATAGGTCTTTTCCTGACGCTAGGTCTGGGTGGTTGTGCTGGTCATTGCCACACCCAACTAAGAAGATACATAACAAGGTGATTGTATAAACGATAGGCATATTTAATATCCTTTCATGTTCTAAACCGGACAATTAACGTATTGAATTAGCAAATAATTCCTTGTACTGATCCATTTAAGCATTACAAAAATAAATAGCTATACTTAATTCTGTCTATATAAATTTAACCAAACCTAATCTCACCTATAATTATATCAATCACTAAATAATGTTCAAAAATAAAGCTAAGGCTGACTAATGACCAATATCTCGCAGTACTTACAGTACATGATTAAAAAGCAAGCCTCGGATTTGTTTTTTAGCGCGGGCTTTCCTGTCTTAGTAAAAATACAAGGTGTTTGTAGTGCGATTAATAAAGACACGGCTTTAACATCAGCCCAAACCAAAGAGCTTGCTTATTCTCTGATGAATGATCAGCAAATTAAGAATTTTGATGAGAATCTGAGCACTAGCGTTGGTATTTCCGTTCCTAACTTGGGGCGATTTCGCCTGAGTGTTTTTAGGCAACGCGGTTCTGTTGCGATGGTGATTCGTTGTATTAAAACCTCACCGCCAACTCTAGAAGAGCTAAGGTTACCAGAAGATCTGGGTGAGTTTATGTTTGAGAAACGCGGGCTGGTTCTGGTTGCTGGCGCCACCGGCTCAGGTAAATCTTCAACGCTAGCAGCAATGATCGATTTTCGAAACAAGCATTCAACAGGACATATTCTGACTATAGAAGACCCAATTGAATACTTATTCTCTTACAAAAAATCAATTGTTAATCAACGGGAAATCTCGATCGATGCCAAGAGTTATTCAGATGCTTTGAAAAGTGCAATGCGTGAAGCTCCAGATGTAATCATGATTGGGGAGATAAGAGATACCGACACAATGAAACAGGCGATCGTATATTCTGAAACAGGTCATTTATGTTTAGCCACTATTCATGCCAGCAATGCCGTTGAAACATTGGATCGAGTTATTAACTTTTTCCCTCCAGATGACCGGGGACAAATATTGATTGATCTATCAAGAAACCTTCATTCTGTTGTTTGCCAGCGACTTGTAAAAAGTAAGGATGGTTCATTAACTCCAGCATTAGAAATATTGCGAAATTCTCCTTACTTTGGTGAGTTGATTCAGAAAGGAAAAATTGGAGAGTTAACTGAAGCATTTGAGAGAGACATGGATCAAAATGTTGTTACTTTCGATGAATCTCTAATTAAACTCTATAAAGAAGGGAAAATCTCAGCGGAAGAAGCTATTAACAACGCAGATTCGAAACATAATGTCCAAGTGAAAATCCGCCTTAAAGACGACCCCAGTGCGGCCTCTGAAGGTTGGCAAATAAAAAGCTAATGTGCAAATGTCGGTATCATGCCAAATCATTTCTTACTGGAAAATAGATCTTTTTACCTTCTTTCTGAATTATTAGGACGAGTTTATTGAAAACAAATATTCGAAGCCGGATTATTATAGCCGTTGTTGTGTGTCTGGTATTAATTTCCGCGACACTAGCCTACGTTTTATTTGAGCAATCTAGGATAGATAAGAAGTTTTTGTTGGTAGACAAAATTATTAGCCATACTGGAATAGTCGATCAAGCACAAACTGTGTTTGTATCCCTATTAGCCGAACAACGGGCTTCTATTCGAGTCAAAAAAGAAGGTTCACAGTTCAGTAATCTTATTGACGAGCTAAACGCTCTCTTGGAAACAATTGAGCATAAACCCATATTAGCTGAAAAAGAACAATTTCTGTTGAAACGAGTTAGAAGTGACATTGCTCGCTTATCTAGCCTGAGCTCGAACCTATTAGTTTTAGCGGGTTCTACCGAAACTAGCGGGAAAAACAGCTTGTTGAGTGAGTTCGATGCATTAGGCCAGAAAATCACCACACAGCTAGACCAGATTCATATTTTTCTTGACCATGAATTAGAAAAAGCTTTTCATGAAGCATCTGAGATGCGTTATGGCGCACAAAAAAGCGTTGTCATTAGCGGCACGCTTCTCGTCTTTTTCCTTGTCTTTTTTAGCTTCCAGCTAGTTCGTTCGATTACACGTCCCATTAACGACCTGGTTAAGGCGACTCAGAGGCTTAAAAGCTCAGAATGGGATTATCGAGTCAATTTAGATACCGGGGACGAATTGGAGGAACTTGCTGACAGTTTCAACAGCATGGCTGAACAGCTTTCCCATCAACACCTAAGCCTCAAAGACCAACTGGATAGACACAGTATTCAGCTAAAGGAACGTTCTTTAGACCTTGAGATACTTTTATTGGCAAGCGCTGAACTCTCGTCCGAGTTAGATATTGAGCAGTTGCTAAAGCTTATGGCGCAGAAACTAACAAGTACACTGAAAGTAACCTATTGCCGTATTGCTCTAAAAGATAGTGAGCATGCAGGCCCTGTAATTCGCGCAGCCTATCCCATCAGGATGCTAGATTGGGAGCCTGGCATTGGAAACGAGTTAGACGTAAAATATTGTCCTGACTTACAGAAGGCTTTTGACACTGGACGATACGTATCAGTTTCTAATACAGAAATGTTTGATCGGAGACATAAAGTTGAGTTGGAACAAATTTTCACTTCTGAAACACATTCCGGTTTAATCTTTCCCTTAGTTATTAAAGGACGCTCAGAGGGTGCTATTATTTTGGGTGAGTCAAGAGTGTGGGACCGGGAACCTTTTTCTCAAGAAAAAATCGCCCTCTGCCAGACGCTAATCAACCAGTCTGTTATAGCGATCGAAAATGCAGAAAACTATGTGTCTTTGCATTCAATGTTTTTGGATACAACCTCTGCCTTGAGTTCTGCAATTGATGCTAAGTCTCACTGGACTAAGGGGCATTCGGAGCGCATGACAGCTCTGGCATTACGTATTGGACGGAAATTATCACTTGATTCCGAATCATTAAACCTTCTCAAGGTGGGCTGCATTCTCCATGATATTGGGAAAATCGGTACCTATGAGCAGATTCTAAACAAGGCTGAGCCACTTACGGATAGTGAACTTGAAATCATTCGTCAACATCCAGTAAAGGGGGAGCTTATTCTTAAACCAATCCATAAGTTTAAAGCGATTCTACCTATAGTAAGAAGTCATCATGAAAAATATGATGGAACAGGCTACCCAGATGGATTAAAGGGCGAAGATATTCCGATTCTCGCCCGTATTGCAGCGCTCGCAGATACATACGATGCGATGACCGCTGATAGACCTTATAGAAAGGGTTGTAGCCGCTTAGAAGCTATTGCTGAAATTAAGCGCTGCTCAGGGACGCAGTTTGACCCAAGTATTGCTGGCGTATTTATTGAGATATTGAAAGATGAGTATTCATAGTTAAAAACATGTTCTTCTATCCTTACCAATCAAGCCGTGCTGGAAACACAAGTATCTAAAACTTAATGCTGACTTACACGCGCACAGTTAGAACGACTCTA
>NZ_LWGE01001265.1:0-2529 GCF_001635315.1 Oleiphilus sp. HI0123 | reverse complement strand
CCGGCAGTATTAACGTCAACAGTACCGCTTGTGACGATGTTTGCACTGATATCACCGTCAATTACATCACTAGCAGTTGCGCCAGCGTCTGTATATAAAGTGCCTTGCTCATGATTAACTGTAGTACTACCGGTAATAGTGATGAGTGGAGCGCTTCGGTCTGCAACGATAATGTCTCGTGTTACGGTTGTCGCAGCATTGCTTTGTGAATCAGTCACATCATAACTGAGTGTATAAGTTCCAGCGGTATTTGAGTCGACTGAGCCTGTGATGACAATACTAGATGAAAGGTCTCCGTCTGCGGCATCTATTGCAGTGGCACCAGGGTCGGTAGAGGTAGTTTGCAGCTCGTGTAAAATGGGGTTGTCGCCAAGTAGCGTGATGGCCGGCACTCCGGTATCGACAACATTAATTGTACGAACTACCGTCGTTGCAGCGTTTCCTGCCGAGTCGCTGACATTATAGGAAAGTGTATAAGCGCCAATTGTGTTTGGGTCAACCGAGCCAGATACGCCAATATCGGCACTAACATCGCCGTCTATAATATCGGATGCTGTTGCACCAGGGCCAACGAATATGGTGCCTACTTCATGATCCAAAGGGTTTGCGCTAAGTAAGCTTATTACCGGTGCTGTGCGGTCAGCAACGTCAACAACTCTGCTGATTGGTGCGCCTGCATTGCCCGCGGCATCGCTTACGTTATAAGTGATGATATATACACCGGCGGTATCACTATCTACTGTATCTCCGCCGACTACAATACTCGTAGTGATGTCTCTATCGGTATTGTCATTTGCGCTTGCGCCAGCATCTGTATAGGGGGTTCGTAATTCATGCAGAACTGTTGAGTCGCCAGACAAAATGAGAGTTGGAGGTGTTGTGTCGTTTACGTTTACTGTTCTTATTTCGGTAGGTGCAGCGTTGCCAACTGAGTCCGAAACATCGTATGTGACATTGCATGTGCCTGTTAGGTTCGGGTTGACGGTATCTCCAGCTACGGCAATGCTGCTGCTTAAGTCTCCGTCGATTGCATCTGATGCAGTAGCGCCTGGATCGGTGTAGGCATTTCCAAGCTCGTGATCAAGAGGGTTGCTTCCAAGAAGGGTGATCGTTGGCGCGCCGGTATCGGCAACGATTACGTCGCGAGATATTGTTGTCGCTATATTTCCTGCTGCATCGCTTAGGTCATAAGAAAGTGTGTAAGTACCAGCAATGCTTGAATCAACAGAACCGCTGACGACAATGGAGCTGCTTAAGTCTTCGCCTGGAACATCTGATGCAGTAGCGCCAGGGTCGGTGAACGGGGTGTTTAATTCTTGATTATACGGGCTGGCGCCTATTAGCGTAATAATCGGTGCAGTGGTATCGACAACATTAATTGTGCGAGAAACGACTACTGCTGCATTGCCTGATGAGTCTGACACGTCGTAGTTTAGGACATAGCTTCCAACCGTATCGTTCGTGACGCTTCCTGAGATAATGATATTAGCCGTAATATCACCATCAACATTATCGGTGGCTGTGGCTCCTTCTTCTATATAAGTGTCGCCTTTTTCCAGAGTGATACTCGAAGCTCCGCTTAGTGTAATGCTAGGGATAGTTGTGTCTTGGACGATTACATTACGAGTGACAGTCGTTGCGATGTTTCCAACGGCATCCGAAACGTCGTAGGGCAGGGTGTAAGTTCCAGCAGTGTTTGCATCAACGGTTCCGGAAATAGTAATGTTTGCGCTGATATCTCCATCACGATTATCGATTGCTGTTGCGCCGGGTTCTATATAGCTGGTCAGTTGTTCAACGTATGTCGGGTCGTCGCCAGTAAGAGTAATAACGGGAGCGATGATATCCTCTTCTAGAACGTAGACCATTCTAGATACCGTATCAGCGTTGTTACCTGCGCTATCAACGACATCATATTCAACTAGTATTCCCGTAGGGTTTGGTACGGATGTATCGATAATAGTGGGAGTATCGATAACGTTCGGCCTAGTAACGACCTCAGATGTCAAATCCAAGTCTTCTGTATCATAAGCGGAGTAGCCGGGCTCGGAATATTCGTCGCCAACAATAAGTGTGACGTCAGTTGAGCCCGCTGATGTTTCGGCAAGAGTAATGATAGGTTTTTCATCAACGCCAGCTTCACTGGCTTTTAGTTGGATTGGTGTGCCAGCGGTGAAGTCAGTGAACTGGAAGCAGCCATCAATATCAGTGCTAGTTGATTGGTCAGATAAAGCTGTTTGGCTAAGTAATATATCAGCATTGACTGCTACACCGTTCTTTTCAAAGCAGCCGGTAATGCCAAACGGGATAACCCCTGTTTCGATAGCGTAAATCGTAGCGGTGGTTTGGTCTGTGTGCCAAAGATATTCGCCGTTCCAACTTAATCCTTTAGGGTCAGCTCCTGGTGTGTCAAAGAAGTCAACAACGCTACCGTCGCTTGGGTCAATGCGGTAAACCTTGAGTTCTTCTTGGTCAGCTACCCATAAGTCTCTACCGTCCCAGGTAATACCAAAAGGGCGAGCATTAGTG
>NZ_LWGE01001264.1:0-3563 GCF_001635315.1 Oleiphilus sp. HI0123 | reverse complement strand
GATAAATTTTCTTTATTAACTAGAGGAGATTTTATTATGTATATAGATGAGACCATCATTGCGGGTTTATTGGTTGTTGCGGGTACTGTTGTGTTTCTAGGTGGCTTTGGCTATTTTGCTTATAAAGACGCTCAGAAATCTAAAAAAAGTTAGTTCGCTTTACTTGAAAAAACCAGGTCATAATTCTCTTGATCTGGTTTGTGTTTCCCCGCTCTTATTCAAGAGCTTCGTCATAGACGCTTTTTCAAATACCCTCTCACTTCCAAACACTACTCTTTTCTGAATCCCTTGCTAGACTGAGTATTAAACTCAAATTAGGAATATTGAATGAAAGGTTTACATGGTTGGATGCGTACCCTCGAGAAAAGCGAGGCGGCTGTTCTCTCAACCTTAATTAAGGAGCTAGACCAAGTCACGGCTTCTGATGAGTCTTCTGGGGCCCAATTGGCAGAAGTTATTCTTAAGGATGTAAGCCTGACTGCCAATATCATACGTGTTGCTAACGCAGTAACTTTCAACCCTAGTAATATTGCAGTGACAACGGTCAGTCGTGCGGTTATCAATATTGGTTTCAAGAATATTCGCTCAATTTGTTTGTCGATCAAAGTACTCGAAGCAGTACTGAAAGATTCCCCATCTCCCTTATTAGTCGCAATGCTTGCCCGCTCGCTTCATGGCGCAAACCAAGCAAAAGCGCTCTGTGAAAAGCTGAATAATACGGAGCAGGAAGAGGTATTTGTCGCCTCTTTGTTGAGCCATTTGGCTGAGCTGTTGGTCTTGGGGTGCCACGAATCTGAGGTACGCTTGCTTAAGCGTGAGATTGAACCTAGCTCTTCAATTGAAGAAAAAAATCGCTGTGCTGAGAAGTTCCTGGGCGTTAGCTTAACTCGTTTAGCAAAAACACTGACCAAACAGTGGCGAATTGAAGGCCTGATTAACGATGTTCTAGCGGGCTCAGGAGAAGAGGACCCGCGTGTTCAAGCGGTTATATTAGGAGATGAGATAAGTCGTGTTGCTTTACTCGGCTGGGATTCAGCAGAGTTTAAGGAGGTTGCGCAGCGCGTCGCAGAATTTAAAAATATCGGTGAAGCAGAAGCAATGTTCGCACTCAAGAAAACAGCAGATGAAACGGCAGAGACTGTTGCTTCCTTCGGCAAGAAAGTATTGGTTGAGCATATTCCAACCAGCACTCGAGCAGCAAAGGAATTAGAGAAAAAATACGACAATGAAACTGAAGGCTTACAGCCAAATACTGCAATAGAGCTTGAAGCACTGGAGCGTTTGGATAAGCTGTTAGCGGGTGATTTTAATATCAATGAGGTGTTTAAGCTTTGCTTGCAAGGGCTTCATAAAGGCATCGGCCTTGAGCGCGTCGCCTTGGCAATATTTGATAAAGAGCACCAGAGGGTAGTCGTTAAATATGCTTCAGGGCAGAGCACGGAGAAGTGGCGAGAGAAGTTTGTTGTTCGATATGAAAGAAGCCGTTCGGGTTTCTTGTTTAACCTGTTTGAACGTGATCAGGCTGCCTGGATAGGTAACTCGGACTACCAGCACATAACGCAATTTATATCGCCCGAATACCTAGGTATTACAGGTCAGAAAAGGTTTTTTATATCGCCTTTAGCCACTGGCCGTAAACGAATCGGGTTTATCTATGCGGATATGGGGCAGACTTCGAGAGAGCTCAATACAAGTTATTTTGAAGGCTTTCATCGGTTTTTAGATAAGTCTAAAGAAGCGCTAACAATTCTTGCAGCACGCTAACTCAATTGCTTCTCGATGTCGCTTATTGTCGCAAAACCATCTTCTACCGAGAAGCTAATATCCAAATCGTATAGTCTAAGCTTATAAAGCTTCTCATCTTCTTGATCTTGTTTGTATGCAGGCCGCGGATCATATGAAATAACTTCGACTATTAATGCCAATAGGTCATCGGGGTACGAACTCGATAATTGCTGTGCTTTATCCTTAAAGGGTTTGTTTAAAACTACTTTTAGCCTTGGCTTTGGTGGTTCTTCTGCAAATCCGCAGCGCGAGTCCGAGGTAGCGTCCGCATAATCAATATAGGGTTTGATATCCAATATTGGTGTGCCATCCAGAATGTCCGGGCAAGCGATGATCAAGCTTGCTTGATTGTTTTGGATTCTAACTTCCCGTAGTTCAACCAAAGATTGCCCAAGTGAATTCGGTCGAAAGGGAGAACGACTCGCGAATACCCCAATTTTTTTATTACCACCTAAGCGCGGTGGCCGAATCATTGGTCGCCAAGGTTTATCAGCATTTAAGTGAAAGCTGAAACTTAGCCAAATATGAGAAAACGCTTCAAGCCCGTGAAATGCATCGGGGTCGTTATAAGGGGGATAAAGTTCTATTTCAGCGTAAGCTGAAGTAATTAAGTTAGCTTGCCGGGGAATACCAAACTTTTCAGTAAAAGGTGAATGCAATACTCCTATCGCTTGAAGAGAGTTTGAGCTTTCTTCTCTCGGGTTGATAGTAGGTGCAGGCATTATCAGCTAGAGGCTTATTTATAAAATTGTTTAATCTGAAGCGCGTGCTCATCCAGTATTGTTCGCGGTGTTTTGAAACCGAATAGGCCACTAATATGAAGAAATACTTTTGGAATTGCGCGCAGCCAGTCGCCAGACTCACGGGGAATAAGGTGGAGGTGAAGATGTGGTACAGTCTGATTAGCCGCTTTGCCATCGTTTACCAAGAGGTTAGTGCCGTGAATGCCTAAACCTGCTTTTTTCTGTGCTTCGACAATTTTGTTACCGATATTAAATAGCTGGGCTCGCGTTTTGGCATTGAGTTCATCCAAACGCTCATAATGCCGTTTTGGAATGACCAGGCAGTGTCCTTTAGTAAGAGGGTAGGCATCCATTAGAGCTAGAAAATGCTCATCCTCGTAAACAATACTGGCTTCTTCATTCCCAGATATAATTTGGCAAAATATACAGTCCTTCATTTTTTGCTCCGTCCATGAACGTGTTAGTGGAAGTTCTGAGAGTTGCCACTGTTTGAGATTTGTTCGCTTTGAACTCCGCTCCATTCTTCGGCATTTTCGACAGGGATGGTGTAGGACTCATCAGCCCATGCCCCTAAATCTATTTTCTGGCAGCGATCACTGCAAAAGGGGCGAAAAGGTGAGTCATCACTCCAGGCCACATCTTTTTTACAAGTAGGGCAGTTTACCTTTAGCTCATTACTTTTTGACTTACTCACTTGCTAGCTCCAAATAGGCTTGGTGTTGTCGAAGAACATTTTGTTTTAAGCTCGCTAAATCACGGTCATTACTGATCACATCATTTGCGCGCTCTAATTTATAATCTCTTGGGAGCTGCATATCAATAATTTTCTGAATTTGTTCAGTAGAATTTTGGTCTCTTTCACTTGCACGTTGTAATTGGAGTTCAACAGGAACATCGATAAGTAATATTCGTGATACCAGTTCAGCTTGATCGGTCTCGAAAAGCAAAGGGGATACGAGGATTACATAAGGGCTGTCTGCACTGTTTAACTGCCTTTTGATTTCGCTTCGAATTATCGGGTGCAGTAAGCTTTCG
>NZ_LWGE01001263.1:0-2500 GCF_001635315.1 Oleiphilus sp. HI0123 | reverse complement strand
GCTTCTCGCGATGGTATAAGTCCGGATTAGACGATTGGCGTGTCGGACGTTATAAAATCCTGGATAGCTGAGCTAGTCCGTGGGTGAGATAACTTGTTTTGTTAGCAAAGACTCGCGAAGTTGTTCTGTTCTTCGGTAGTTAACCAATAGGTCAGATATTCCTAGTAGAGAGCCTGAACGTACATTCAATGTTTCTGTATTAGCTTGATAAAGTACCTCGAAATAGTCGACAAAGCCAAATATTTGAGAATAACTTTTTGCGTAAATATAGCCCTGATATTGATGTGAAATCTCGGTGCGAGGGAGCTGGTTTACACTAGCAACTACATGTGGCCACGCCTTTTCAAAAGGCATGGATAGGGAAAACTGATCTATTTTGTGAAAAAAGGTACTTGCTTCAGTTGAGACGCAATTAGGCAGTGGTGGGCACCAATTGAGACTAGGTTCAGGATCACTTTGTTGTAGCGGGCTGACAGCGCAGCCACTTGTCATCGCTAGCAGAGTAAGGCTGACATAGAGAGCACAGTTCTTAGGCTTCAAGTGCTGTCACTTCCATAATTGCCTGGCGGAGTTCTGCGTTCAGAACAAATTTTGCTTCCTCTATTACACGTTCAACATCTTCACCGTATACCAACTTATTGGCGCCATTAAGTGTTAAGAATTCCTTTTTTTGCAGCGTTGCAATGAAGTTTCGGAACAGTGCTTTGTCAAAAAACTCCGGGGCATTGAGACCAAAGAGAATCGACATGCGTTCAGCCATAAGTGTACTCTGTTTTTCAAGTTCTTCGGCATCAAGCTTCCCTGAACCACTACGCGTAAGAATGGCAACAACTATGTAGTAGCGTTCCAAGGTCTGGATGATCAAACGAGATAAGATGGACAAGTTTACGAAGGCCTCACTGCCGCTTGCCGGACGAGTAATGTACTCACCGTTGTCAATTACCAGCTTGTGTTGGATGAGTACTTTTAGCCAGTCTTCAAATACTGTTTCGACCTCGTCACTGCTCCAGCGAAGGAAAAGTTCTGCCTGAATGTAAGGGTAGATTGATTTGAACAGGCTATATAGCTGAGTTTTCTCAATGCGACTGTTATTTTGCATTAAACAGGCGATCAAAGAGGGGATTGCGAACAAGTGAAGTATATTATTTCGGTTGTAAGTGAGCGACACAGCATTTCTATCGGTCAGGCTAATAATGTCGCCCAGTTCTTGTTTTTGCCTCTCGACCAGGTGCATATTTTCAGCGTACTCAATCCAGTCAAAGCCATCACCTTCGGCAAAAGTGATATCTTCGCTGTAAGGTTGTTCTTTTAACAGGCTATTGAAGCAGTTCATTACGCGGCCTAGTACTTTCGCATCCATGGCATAGCGTTCGGTTGCCAGTAGTACCAAGGCAGTGAAATTAATAGGATTAATCGCAGCGGAGCTATTGATTCCGGTAACGATTTCCTGAGAGAGCTTGTCGACAAAACCGGACAACCATTGCGGTTTCTCGGTTTGCATTCCCGTAAAGTCTCGCCAGTTTTCTTGGTGTTGGTCCAGGTAGGCCTCAAGGTAGATAGGTTCACCAAAGTTCAAGCTAACTTTACCAAAAGAGCGGCGTAGGTTTTTAAGTGATTTGAATAGGCCAAATATAGACTCTTTTTGCTTCTTGTTGCCACGAAGCTCGCCTTGATAAGAACTGCCCTCTAATACTTTCTCATAGCCGAAATAGGTGGGTACAAAGGCGATAGGCTTTTGTTGGTCACGGAGATAGGAGGTGACAGTCATCGCTACCATGCCAGCGCGAGGCGAAAGTGTGCGTCCTGTGCGGCTTCTACCACCCTCAACAAAGTACTCTACTGAGTAGCCGCGTTTGAAAATGGTGTGGATATACTCAGAGAAAACCGTTGAGTACAGAGGGTTGCCCTTGAAGCTTCGGCGCATAAAGAAAGCACCGCCGCGGCGTAAAATTGAACCGACAATAGGAAGGTTTAAGTTAATGCCCGCTGCAATATGTGGCACCATGATTCCCTCTTCAAATAATTTGGAAGAAAGTAATAGGTAATCGATGTGGCTACGATGACAAGGTGCGTAGACGACAGCGTGATCTTTGGTGACATCACGGACTTTGTCGACATTGTTAGCGCTGATACCGTTATAAATCTTATTCCACAGTTTATTGAGTAAACGTTCAAGAAAATGGATGGTGGATATTTGTAAGTTGGAAGCCAGTTCGTCTGCGTAGCTTAAAGCTATTTGTCTGGACTGGGCTGGTGTCTTACCTTCTTCACTGGCGTGTTTCTCAATTGCGGCTTTCACTGGGCCGCTATTAATAATGCCGTGAACGAGGTTTTGTCTGTGAGATAGGTTCGGGCCCAGCACGGTTTGGCGTACACGACGAAAGTGAACACGTAAAATACGAGCGGCTTTTCGAGCACAAATCTTCTCGTCTTGCTTACTTTCCTCGAGCATTTGTTGCACAGAAAGTGGCTGATTGAATTGTACTAGGCTGCGACGGCC
>NZ_LWGE01001262.1:0-2699 GCF_001635315.1 Oleiphilus sp. HI0123 | reverse complement strand
AAGGTAGTTAATGACATGGGGCATTTACCCTGTGCCAGGCATGCTATGGATATTAAAAAGCACTTGTTCTCGTTTTTGGAAACTCTATGACGATTGACTCGATAGAAAAATCCCAGATAGCCCGGTCTTTTGGTCGAGCTGCTGCCAGTTATGACTCAGTAGCGCATTTTCAACGTTGGACTGCTGATAGGCTCTTGAGTAAGATTTCCTTAAACGATTGCCGTCGAATGATTGACTTGGGCTGTGGTACCGGGTATTCGTCTGATAAGTTAAAGGAGAGATTTTCTTCCGCAGAGTATATGGGCGTTGATTTGTCGGTAGATATGCTCACTTATGCGCGTTCTCAGCATGCGGCTGATGGTCAGTTTTGGCTTGCTGGCGACGCCGAAAATTTACCAATAGCGTCCAGTAGCCATGACTTGGTTTTTTCCAGTTTAGCGATTCAATGGTGTGCCGACCTCCCAAAGATGTTTGCAGAAGTACAGCGAATATTAAAACCGGGTGGCATGTTTGCATTTTCTACCCTGATTGACGGTTCCTTGTTTGAATTAAAAGAAGCGTGGCACGAAGTTGATGAACTTCAGCATGTTAATGAGTTTGGTAGCTTTCAGGAGCATAAGCGGGCCTTGGATAATATAGCGTTTGATGTTCGCACCTTTAGTCAAGAGGCTAAAGTTCTTCGATACTCTTCAGTGCGGGAGTTAACTCGTGAGCTAAAAATGTTGGGAGCGCATAACATTACGGCTCATCGACCAACGGGAATGACAGGCAAGGCCAAGCTAAGAGACTTTGTTTCAGCTTATGAGGCGAAGCGTGTAGAAGGCGGTTATTTGCCCGCAACATATCAGGTTTTGTGGGGGGTATTGGTTAAAACGTAGTTTTAGCGTAGGTCTAGTAACTTAGCCTAGAAAACTGTAGCCAATAGACTGACTCAATATTAAAGAAATATAAGGTAATAGATGATGGCGAATGTATATTTTGTCGCGGGTACCGATACAGAAGTTGGAAAGACTTTTTCCAGCTGTGCTCTGTTGGCTGCTGCAAACTCGAAAGGCTTGAGTTCGATGGCTCTAAAGCCAATCGCTGCAGGTGCTGATGAGTATAAAGATGCTAATGATAAAGTAAGCATGCGAAATGAAGATGCTGTCGCCTTGATGTCACATATGTCGGTCGATCTACCGTACAGTCAAGTTAACCCAGTATTACTCAAAGAAGCAGCTTCGCCACATATTGCTGCTGCGCTTGAAAAGCGAACGCCAAGTGCATCGCGTATTACGGGTATCTGTCGTGGAGCGCTGATGAAGAAACCGGATTTCGCACTTATCGAAGGAGCAGGGGGGTGGCGGGTACCGATTAGCCCAAGAGAAACGATGGCTGACTTGGCACGACAGTTGAACTATAAAGTTATTCTAGTTGTTGGTTTGCGTTTGGGGTGTTTGAATCATGCGATGCTAAGTGCAGAGGCAATCAGAAGAGATGGCTTGGAGATAGCTGGTTGGGTTGCGAATAGTTTGTCGAGAGAAACAATGAGCTATGAAGCTGAAAATATAGCGACTTTAAGCTCGGCTTTAGGTGCACCGCTTATTGCTCACTTACCTTTTAGCGAGAGCGGTAAGCCTGAGGAGCTTTGTAAATATGTGAATCTGGACTGTCTAGATTTGTAAGGCTTTGATCAGGCTGGTTGAAAAACATACAGATATTTGCTTAAATAACATACATAAGGAGAGCAGTGTCTGAATTGCTCGAGTAATTAGTATTAGAGTGTTCGCAGAAAATAGTCACAATATTTGCTGAATTCTTTACTTCGTATAGGTGCTTGTCATGAATGTAAATACTGTTTTACAGACCGGTATTCAAGGCTTACAGCAAGGTCAAGAGGGTATGCAGAAAGCTGCAACAGAGATTGTGAATGCGAGTACTGTAAGTAATAGCGAAGGCTCCAGTTCTAGTGTAATTGAACCAATAGTTGATTTAAAATTATATGAAAGGTCAGTTGAAGCATCGGCGCAAGTAGTCAAAACAGCTGACGAAGTTTTAGGAACCTTGCTTGATACCTTGGCTTAATACGTGAGGGCCTTAAGTTTTATTTAATAGCTGGAAGTTACCTCAATAGAGAGGTTTTGTTATGAATATATCGCCGCAAACAAATCTATCTTCGCCAGTTCATGCTGAGCAGAAGACGGTGACGTCTGAGCAAAACTCAAATAACTCCAGTTCAAAAGACTTGGCTTCGGTCAGTACCACGCCAGCGGTTAAAGTTGGCCTGTCAGTAAGTGAGAATTCCCAAGCTGCTGCCAATGCAGCCCTTCCCCAGTTATACAGCCGAATTTCATTGGCTAAGAATAACCAAGAACAACTTTATGTCGACGATGATCAACGAGCAGCGCCTTTTGAGAACGATGAGGTCGCGAGCAAGCTAATTGCTGATGAAGATGGTCGTACAGTTGGGAGTGATGACTCCGACCTTGAAGATGAGGTGCGAACTCAGAATGGCGACCAGCAGAGTGTTGAGCGAAGTTCAACAGAAAGTGCCGGTGAACGCCGTATAGAAGAGCAACAAGAAGCGATTATTGAGGAACAGATAGCGGAGCTTAGAGCAAGAGATCAGGAAGTGAGAGCACATGAGCAGGCCCATAAAGCGGTGGGCGGTCAATATGCTGGTGCCGCATCATTTACTTATCAGTCTGGCCCTGATGGAA
>NZ_LWGE01001261.1:0-4644 GCF_001635315.1 Oleiphilus sp. HI0123 | reverse complement strand
ACTCTTAATTGCAACAAACAACAATAAAAATTACTAACCAGCGCTCTTACAGATTTGTAAAAAGTCGCTCACTTTTAATGATGCGCCACCAACTAGCCCACCATCAATATCATCCTGACCAAACAATTCTTTGGCGGTTTTTACATTAACACTACCACCGTACAGAATTGCCATATTTTCAGCTAAGTCCGCAGACTTTTCTGAAACCTGCTGCCGAATATAAGCGTGCATTTCCTGAGCTTGCTCTGGCGTTGCTGTTTCGCCTGTCCCAATTGCCCAAACCGGCTCATAAGCAATAAGCAAATCAGACATTTCTTGCGAAGAAAATTGCTTCAGCACAGCGCCGACTTGCGTCGCAACAACTTCCTGCGCTCTACCACCTTCTCGATCTTCCAGAGTCTCACCTACACACAAAACCGGCTTAATACCAGCCTTTAGCAAACGGGAGATTTTAGCAACAACATCACTATCAGTCTCTCCGAACAAAGCTCTACGCTCTGAGTGCCCAACTAACGACCACTGACAACCTACATCGCTCAACATAGGCGCAGATACTTCACCAGTAAACGCACCTTCGTCAAAACCAGCAACATTCTGAGCTGCCAACTGGATACCGGAGTCTTTACTTGCTTCAAAAAAGCCGGAAAGTAAAACTGTCGGCGGTGCGATTAGCACTTGCACATCGTCAGGCACGTTAGACGATGCTTGATCGCTAAATGCCTGCAAGTAGTCCTGCATAAATGCAACACTACCATTCATTTTCCAATTTCCCGCAACAATCTTGCTACGCATATATAACACCAGCTTTTCAGAAGGGCGCAAATACTAACCGAGTTAATCTTTACTTACAAGCAACCCATTACGACTTTTTACCCAATTACTTAACCAATTGCATTCTGGACCGTTTCAACCAGAGAGTTCACCACTGAATTCACCAAGTCCGCATCCTCGCCCTCAGCCATAACCCGGATTAGAGGCTCCGTACCCGAGCCTCTCAACAACACTCTACCCTGCCCTGCCAAACGCTCACCTTGCTCTTTAACAGCCTGGGCAATAACATCGTTTGACATGGGGTCTGTTTTTTCTTTAATTCGTACGTTCTTCAACACCTGTGGAAGCTTAGTCATCTCGGACTTCAACTCATGCAAGCTCTTACCGTCACGCCATAAGGAAATAAGAACCTGCAACGCAGCAATAGTTGCATCACCCGTGCTCGCTTTATCAAAGCAAATAATATGGCCTGAGTTCTCACCACCAAGCTCCCAGCCATTCTTCACTAGCTGCTCCATCACATAGCGGTCGCCCACATTTGCACGAACAAAAGGAATATTCAGCTTTTGCAATGCCAGCTCTGCACCAAAGTTCGTCATTAATGTACCGACAACCCCACCTTCCAAGCGACCAGCCTGCTGACGATTCCTGGCAATAATATAAATCAGCTCATCACCATCAACCACTTCACCTTTATGATCAACCATGATGACACGGTCACCGTCGCCATCAAATGCAATCCCGAGATCAGCCTCAACTTCTAATACCTTGTCAACAAGCGCCTGAGGGCTTGTCGAACCTACATCACGATTAATATTCAAACCATCTGGTTGCACACCAATTGTGGTGATTTCTGCACCCAATTCTTTAAAGACATAAGGCGCCACCTGGTAGGTTGCACCATGCGCACAATCCAGCACAATTTTCATACCAGTCAAAGACATCGACGAAGGAATGGTCGCCTTACAGCATTCGACATAACGGCCAATTGCATCATCAATACGTTTCGCCTTACCTAGCAGGTCGGGCGCTACGACTTCAAGGTCTTTATCAAGCCAAGATTCAATCTCTAATTCAACAGCATCATCCAACTTCAAACCCTTAGAAGAAAAGAACTTAATACCGTTATCATGATAAGGGTTATGGGAAGCACTAATAACAATACCGGCATTTGCCCTATAGGTTCGCGTCAAGTACGCAACGGCTGGTGTAGGCATTGGGCCCAATAAGCGCACATCCATACCCGCTGCAGATAAACCTGCCTCAAGCGCAGACTCAAACAAGTAACCGGATATTCGCGTATCTTTACCAATAATGACACGATTCCTGAGGCCTTCTTTCTTGAAAACCTTACCACAAGCCCAACCCAGCTTAAGCATAAACTCTGGTGTAATTGCACCTTCACCCAAGCAGCCACGAATTCCATCTGTACCAAAGTATTTTCTTGAAGACATATCTTTTCCCTAAAACCCTTAAATAAACCTAACCTGCACGCTTTACAGCATCAACAACACGCACCGCATCAACCGTCTCAACAACATCATGAACCCTTACGATCTCGGCCCCTTGCCAGGCAGCAAGTGTCGCAGCAGACAAACTTCCAGCTAAACGCTGTTCTACATCTCGTCCCAGCAAGTCAGCAAACATGGACTTTCTAGAAACCCCAACCAACACAGGGTACCCCATACGTTTTAGTCGCTCAATGCCAGCTAATAAGCTCAGATTATGGGAAAGCGTTTTACCAAAACCAAAACCTGGATCGACAATCAAACGCTGATCATCAACCCCAGCAGACTTGAGCGTATTAATACGCGAAAGTAAAAAGGCCTCAACCTCTTCCACAACCGACGTATATTCTGGCTGAATTTGCATTGTATCGGGCTTACCTTGCATATGCATGACACACAAGGCGACATTCGCACCCGCAACGGCTTCGACCGCGCCAGGTCGCGTAAATGCCCGAACATCATTAATCAAACCAGCGCCCAGCGCAACGGTTTCACGCATGACTTGCGGTGTACTAGTATCGACCGATAATACGACATCGAAGTTTTGAAGAATTTTTTCAGCAACAGGACAAACACGATCAAGCTCTTCTTGAACGCTTACTGGCTGTGCACCTGGACGAGTAGACTCACCGCCCACATCAATAATACTCGCCCCTTGAGCAAGCATTATTTCAACCTGATTTAGTGCTGAATCGAGATTAGAGTACTGACCACCGTCAGAAAAGGAATCGGGTGTTACATTAAGAACACCCATCACTTGAGTTGTCGCCAGATCGAGCTCTCGACTGGCGAACTTGAACAATTGACTCATAATTTAACTAAACACATCTCTGGAGAACCTAACCCTGCTCTCCAGTCTCGTCAGTTGGCTTTTTGCCATCAGCGATATCCACAACCTTATCATCTTCGCTATCGGCTTTTTTGTCGCTCGAACCATCGTTATCGTTACGACCGTTACTTGACCAGCCTTTTGGCTCACGTGGATCCTTACCGTCCATCAAGTCATCAATCTGCTCAGAATCAATGGTTTCATACTTCATCAAAGCATCCGCCATTGCATCAAGAATTGAACGATTATCCTCGAGGATTTTTTGTGCTTGCGCATAACATGTATCAATAATTGAACGCACTTCGGTATCAATTTCATTACGTGTAGCACCCGCCACATGAGAACCGCCACTGCCAGCGGACTTTCCTAAAAACACTTCTTCTTGGGCATCATCATAAAGCAAGGGCCCTAACTTATCGGACAAGCCCCACTTGGTTACCATATTTCTAGCAATCTCTGTCGCACGCTGAATATCGTTTGATGCGCCGGTTGTGACACCATCCATACCTAATGTCATTTCTTCGGCAATTCGGCCACCATAAAGCGAACAAATCTGGCTGATAAGCTGCTTGCGACTCAAGCTATAACGATCTTCTTCAGGCAGGAACATCGTCACACCCAAAGCACGACCTCTCGGAATAATACTTACCTTATAAACCGGATCATGTTCTGGTAAAACACGACCAACAATTGCATGTCCCGCTTCATGATAAGCCGTATTAAGCTTTTCCTTCTCAGACATCACCATAGACTTGCGCTCTGCGCCCATCATAATCTTATCTTTAGCAAGCTCAAAGTCTGTCATTTCAACTGCACGCTTATCAGCTCGTGCCGCAAACAGGGAAGCTTCGTTAACCAGGTTCGCCAAGTCAGCACCTGAAAATCCTGGCGTACCACGGGCAATCAAACTTGGCGCAACATCCTCAGCTAAAGGCACCTTTTTCATATGCACCTTCAGAATTTGCTCACGACCAAGTATATCTGGCAAACCGACCACAACTTGACGGTCAAAACGCCCCGGTCTTAACAATGCTGGGTCTAGAACATCCGGCCTATTGGTTGCAGCAATAACAATGACACCTTCACTACCTTCAAAGCCGTCCATCTCTACCAAGAGCTGGTTCAGTGTTTGCTCACGCTCATCATGACCACCACCCATACCCGCACCACGATGGCGACCGACAGCATCGATCTCATCGATAAAGATAATACAAGGAGATTGCTTCTTGGCCTGCTCGAACATATCACGCACACGTGAAGCACCCACACCGACAAACATTTCTACAAAGTCAGAACCAGAAATTGAGAAGAAAGGAACTTTTGCTTCACCGGCAATTGCCTTGGCAAGCAATGTCTTACCGGTACCCGGCTGACCAACCATCAATACGCCACGTGGAATCTTGCCACCCAAGCGTTGAAATTTGCTTGGATCCCGCAAAAACTCTACAAGCTCTTTAACATCTTCTTTAGCTTCATCAACACCGGCCACATCAGCAAAGGTTGTCTTAATTTGGTCTTCACTCATTAAACGAGCTT
>NZ_LWGE01001260.1:0-5519 GCF_001635315.1 Oleiphilus sp. HI0123 | reverse complement strand
ATCGCGTATACCGCTATCAGAGTGGTTCATCTTTCGAGACAGCTACTGAAAAATACCCGCAAACACGAACCAGTACAGCTGTTGCACTTCGTTCTCTTTACTACTTGCCGTATCGAGCATCGATTAAAGCAGAGTATCGTTATTTCACTGACAGCTGGGGGATAGAAGCGGATACCTTCGAACTTCAATATATTCACCCGGTTGGTCCTTCTTGGGTCTTTGAGGGCCGATATCGTTATTACCAGCAAACCAGTGCAGACTTTTATAGTGACCTTTTCCCCTTTCAGGACTCACAAGACTTTATGGGGCGTGATAAGGAATTGAGTACCTTTAGTGATTATACGATTGGTTTAGGAGCAAGTTATATTTTTGGTAAAGGTGCCATCCCACATGTAGATAGGCTAAAGCTAACGGCTTTGGTTGATTACTTAGAATTTTCCTATGACAACTTCAGAGATGTGACCAAACCTTCTACTGTTGCAGGAAACGAACCTTTGTATGGTTTCGATGCGTGGGTCACGCGTATATCGGTCACGATGGAATATTAGAGAGAATTGGGGAAGAGTTAGATGAATAATAAAGCGACCAGAAAAGCATTGAAAAGCATACTCTTGTTTGCTGTATGCCTAGTTTCAGTGAGTAGCTTTGGTGAGGAGTCAGCGACCGAGCCGGGTGCGGTTATCGAAAAACAGTCTGCGCCTGTGGCGGACAAGCCTGTTGCCTTGAGTGTGGCGCAGCTGAAGAAAAAGGTCATCAAGCTGAATCGAGACCTGTTTATTCTGGAAGAAGATTTGCTGTTTCCGGCAAATACCCAGTTTGTTGTTTATCTGAGTCTGGATACGGGTAAATTCTTCAAGCCTGACAGCGTGACCTTAAAGCTGAATGATGAAATTGTTGCTAGCCATTTGTATACGCAGCGTCAAGTCACAGCATTACGAAAGGGCGGTATGCAGCGTTTGCATATGGGTAACTTGAAGAGTGGCGAGCACGAGCTAACGGCCGTTGTAAGCGGGCTCGGGCCTGATAAGCGCGAGTACAAAAAAGCTGCCACCATGCTATTTGAAAAGGCAAGTGATATTGCTTCGCTAGAGATTCAGATAAGCGACCAAAGTGAAAACTATCAACCTCATGTTGAAATCGTTGAGTGGAACTAGCGTGCTAAAAACTTATCTTCCTGAGCAAACTCAGCGCTTTGTGAAAGCACTGATTACCTTGTGTATTCTCTGCGTGAGTCTGTGGACGGGTGTTGCTCAGTCTTCAGAAGCAAAGCTGGTTGATGAGTACCCGGTATATCAACGTGCTCAAGACTTAAATTACGGTCAGGTACTGTTCCAGTACCATCAAGGAAATTTCTTTGAAGCTTTGAGCGCGCTAAATGTTGCCAAGCTCCGTTCCGGAATCCAGGGGCATGGCCAGCATCCGGAATTAGTGGAGGGGGGGCTGATGCTCTCTTACGGAATGGTCGAAGAGGCCAAACTAGTATTTGAGACGCTTCTAACCAAGCAAATTTCATTGAGCGATCGTAACCAGGCTTGGTACTACTTAGGTAAGGTCTTCTACCTTACCGCCGATGATAAGCGCTCTTCAGAAAGTTTTGACAAAGTACAGATGCAGCTTTTGCGAAAGGAAAAGCCTCATTTGTTCCATGAAATGCTCTATATGAAAGGACTATTGATCGGACGGGATCATAGTATCAAACAAGAAAATAAACCCCTTATGCTTGCAAGCTTGATTAGCCAGATTCCTCCTGGCAACTTATGGCGACAGTACCTTCAGTATAATGCCGCCGTTGGTGGATTAGCGGCAGCGTCTAATACGAACTATGAAGTGGTTCGAAGTGTTGCTTTGCGAGATTTGAAGCGCTTGGCAGCTGGTTTGCTTAATCAAATAGATGAACTCTATAGTCAGTCGAATGATGTTGGTGCTGGGGAGCGTATTAACTTACGAGAACAGTGTTTGCTAAGCCTTGGGCAGCTATACCTTCAGCAGGGAGACAATCAATCCGCTTTAGGTGTCTTACGCGAAATCAGAAAAGATAGTCTGTTATCTGACCAGGCACTTTTCGCTTATTCAGTTGCTGCGACTAACCTTGGTCAGCACGGCTTGGCGCTCGAAGCTTTAACGTTGTTGAAAGAGCGCCCACAATTTACGCCCTGGTTACAGCAAGTGCCTTATGCTTTGTCCTATCTGTACGAGCAAATGGGTGAAACAAAGCTTGCACTCCAAAGCTACCGAGTGGCTGTTGAGCATTATGAATCTTTACAAGAGCGTTTTGGCAGACAAGCACAAGAGGTCGATGAGTCGCGTTTGATTGCCGCCTTGAACCTTTCACGCCCCTTAGGTGATGCGAAGTTAGTGAATGATGCCTATGGCATGCTAAATGTTCAGCCTAATGACTATAGCTTTGCACACCTTCTGGCAACGGATGCGTTTCAGCGCCAGGTAAGTGAGCTGCATGAGCTGTATAAGTTAGAAGAATCTTTATCTCAATGGGCTAGCCAGCTGGACTCATTCGACACCATGATGGCAACGCGTATTGCGCTTCGTGAAGACAAAATACAGCAAACAAAGCAAGCGATGGAGAACCAGGACGCTGCACACTGGGAAGATGAGCAGGACAGGTTTGCTGCGGCGATTAATCATGCCAGCGAGACTGAAGACTTGCGATTCTTTATGAATGAGGAGCAGATTAAATATGCCAAGAAAATTGAGCAAGCCGAGTCATCGTTAGCACTTATTCCACATGATCATCGCAAGCGTAGCCGTTACGAACGGCGCTTGAATCGAGTTAAAGCCTATTACGATTGGTGGTTGAGTGAGTCCTTTAGTGACAATCGTTGGCAGGCGGTCAAACAACTTCGTGCACTCGATCGTGAAATGGCAGAATTTAATGAATATCAAGCTAAGTTACGTTCAAAACTGGAGTCTGATGGTGGCAATGAAGCGCTAGCAAAGAGAGTTTCTGAAGGAAGAGAGCAGCTAGCGCTAATTAGAACGGAGTTAGACCAGAGTCTTGCGCAAGCAAGAAATAAACTTGTTGCTTTGGCCAAACAGGATTACGAAAAGCAAATCGCTGAAGCGGGTGTTTATTTGAAGGCTTCGCGAGAGTCATTAGCCCGAATTTCAGACCAGGTTTATCATTCGGATTCTGCAGAGAAAACCAGCATGACGACAGAGGAGGCTAGCTTGTGAGTTTACTTAGAACAGCATGCTTGCTTACCTTGTTATTTGCTTTGTCAGGCTGCCAGCTATTTGACTCCAGAACCTATCCCTTATATGGGCCTGAAAGTATTGCTTCACTTCAGCCTGCTGTCTTGATGATTGATAGAGAGGCATCTTTAAGTCTTGAAATTTCAGAAGTTATCGAGAATTACACTCGTCTGCTACCTATGCTGAAAGACCCTGAAACGCAAATGAAGGTTCTGCATCGCTTAGCCGATCTTAAGCTTCAGAAAGGTGAATTATTAATGGCAGAGCAGGCTGTTGATGAGCTGGATATCGCTATCACTGCTTATTTAGGTCTGCTTGAAAAGTATCCAGACAGAGAAGATAACGATCACGTCTTATATCAATTGGCAAAGACCTATGAGTTGAAAGGTTTGCGTGATCAACACCTGAAGATACTGACACGAATTGCCGAGCAATACCCGGGCTCAAACTATTATGCCGAAGTACAATTTAGACGCGGAGAGATCCTGTTCACTGACGAACTGTATAGGCTGGCCGAGCAGGCATTTTCTGCCGTGATTCTGACTGAAGCGCCTAAAGAGGAAAGCCCCTTTTTGGCTAACGCCCACTACATGCAAGGCTGGAGTTTGTTCAAACAGGCAAAATACTCTTTAGCGCTGGTAAGCTACAGCCGCGTGTTAGATTTATTGTTAAGTCAGGACTCGGCTGATCAAGATAAAGCCTCGGCCTTGGTTGCGAATCAGCATCAAACTCTGGTCGAAGACTTAATGCGCGTTATGAGTTTGTCGTTTTCTTATTTGGGTGGGGCAGAAAGCTTGGGGGCTCTGTTTGCAGAAACGGGCCAGCGACATTATGAGCATGTTGTTTACTCCAGCTATGCAGACTTCCTGTTGAATAAAGAGCAGTTTAGTGACGCGGTGTTAGTTTATAAGAACTATATTGCCAGGCAGCCACTGAGTTTGTGGTCGCCAAAATATCAAATGCAGATCATCACTGTGCTGGTTCACGCAGGCTTTAAGAAAGATATCTACCCCGAGAAAGTGCGATTTGTTGAGACTTATGGCTTAGGCAGTGAATTTTGGCAAACGCATGCTCCGAAGCCAGAGCCTGAAGGTGCTACCGACTCGCTGGGCTATACAAAAGAACAGCTGGAGCCACTGTTAAAAGAGTTAGCTGATCGCCATTACGTTAAAGCCGGCCAGTTACGCAAGGCTGCTAAGAAACGTTCTGCCAGCAAGCAAAAAACGCTCGATGAATATACGCTTTCTGCTCGATATAACCGTGCCTTTACCGAGACCTTTCCCAATCATTCAGACTTGCCAGAGCGCCTAGTATTATTGGCTGAGAGCGAGACACAACTGTCACATTTTCCAGAAGCGATCTCGGCTTTCGAAAGAGCTGGTTATGAGTTCTCAGAATTTTCTGGTCGTAGTGATGCGGCTTACGCTTCCGTGCTGCTCTATGATGATTACTTAAAGAGCATCAAAGCCTTGCCAAAAGATAAGCTGCCAACAGAGCAAGAGGCAAGGCAAGCTCTTCTGGAAAGCTTAAGTATTAAGCGGGAGCAGGCTCAAATGCGTTTTGTTGATATTCACAAGCAAGACAATAGAGCGGTTCCGGTTTTGTACCTCGTGAGCTCTGAGTATTTTGACAGGAAAGATTATCAGGGGGCATTACCTTTGGCTCAGCGCCTGATTGACTGGCCGACTTCGTTTGAAGGTGCGCCCAAGCTTGATAAACAAACCTTATTAGAAAGTAGTTTGATTAAAGCGCACAGTTTGTATGCTTTAAATGACTTTGTTCTGTCAGAAGGTGCGTATCAAGAGGTATTGACCCAAATGCCTGCAAAGGACAAGCGCCGGGCTGCAACAATTGAAAGCCTGGCTGCGAGTGTCTTTAAGCAGGCAGAGGCGAAGTTGGCAGATGGGCAGACTTTGCTAGCCGTTGACGAGTTTCTTCGCGTGGGGCTTGTTGCTCCGACTTCCACCCTCAGAGCCAGCGCAGAATATGATGCCGCAGGTTATTTGATTGAATTAAAAGAATGGCATCGTGCTATCGACGTTATTTCAGACTTCAGAAAGCGTTACCCAAAGCATAATTTACTCGATACGCTGCCTGCTAAAATGGCTTTGGCTTATCGTGAAACCGAACAGTGGGAAGCAGCGGCCGGAGAATTGCGTATTATGCGTAAGCTGGCAAAAACCGAGCAGGAAAAGCAGGATATTCAGTTTATCGTAGCGGAGCTATACGATAAGGCTGACAACAAGAAAGAGGCGATACTCAGTTACCGGCTTTATGCGAATACCTATGCCGAGCCAGCTGATGTCTAT
>NZ_LWGE01001259.1:0-1743 GCF_001635315.1 Oleiphilus sp. HI0123 | reverse complement strand
GGATTTGTTTGAAGGAAGCCGAAACAAGCGAATCAAGTTGGATAAAAACAAGTGGGATCTTGAAAAACTGATTAAGAAAAGCGCTAAGCACTTAAGCTGGCTGGCATTAGCTTTTGCGACCGGGCTTACCTTTGTTGGTTATTTTTATCCGATTAGAGAATTGATTGCTGATGTTTTTACGCTGTCTGTTGTCAGCGGGTGGGCGATATTCTGGGTTGGCTTTTTTACGGTAGCAACCTACATCAATGCTGGTTGGATGCGTGAGCAAGTGTGTATCTATATGTGCCCTTATGCACGCTTTCAGTCCGTAATGTTTAATGAGAATACCATGATCGTCGGCTACGACAAGGCGCGCGGAGAACCGAGAGGCAAGCCTTCTCGGGCGCAGCCAAAGTCGAGCCTGGGAGCCTGTGTCGACTGCAGTTTATGTGTGCAGGTTTGCCCGACCGGTATCGATATTCGTGATGGTCTTCAGTATGAATGCATTGGCTGTGCCTTGTGTGTGGATGCTTGCGACAGTGTGATGAACAAGCTTAAGTATGAGACCGGGCTAATTCGCTACGCTTCTGAAAAAGAATTTGAACAAGGTGAGCGCCCGAAAATGATTGATAGCCGTTCAATAGGCTATGGTGTTCTGATGCTGGTGGTTGTTGGGGTGTTCTCATCCTTCCTGATCACTCGGCCTTTAGCTGAGCTTTCAGTGTTAAGGGATCGGGGTGCATTATATTACGAAAACGGTATGGGGATGATTGAGAATAACTACACCTTGAAACTGGTGAATAAGCTTGAGACGCCAGTGAGCTACCGCCTGTCAGTTGAAGGTGATATCGCGCTGAATATGTCAGTGAACACAGTGGAAGCGGGGCCAGGAGAGTTAAAGGAAGTGCCTGTAACTGTTGAAGTATCACCCGATGTAATTAAGACGGCTAACAATGCCATCACTTTTAAGGTTCAGTCTGCATCGAATCCTGATTTGCATGCTGATGCTAGCAGTAAGTTTTTAGGGCCGGTTGCTTATTAATGAGTGACTACCTCCTTTTCAAGAGGCAAGTTGTTCCTGGTTGTGAGTGAACTTGTAATGCCTCTTTTCGTGCTTATTGAACCTGTGGCGGGTCAATAAGCACGCTTTTTTTTGCTTTCTAAGATGCGAGCTTGTCGAGTTTTTGCTCCATTTCAAGTAGAGCGGTGATGAGAGTTTGGCCTTGAGCATTGCTTTCAACAAAGCGTAATCCACAACGAAACCCTTCATCACTTGTTGCGCGATTACAAACAAAACCTTCTACATTTACCTCATGGCCTGACTGGTCAGACAGCATCAAGCTCAATGTATCGCCAACTCTAAAACTATGGTCACTGCATAGGGCGAGACCATATCGATTAAAGTCGACTATGTTCAATTTATTATTGTCGCTTGGTGCTGAGGATGATTGAGATTTCAAGGTGATAGAAATATTAGATGAATCATAGCGATGACAACGTCTTCGTTCTTGTGCTTGTCGACCAGCTTTCTTATTCATACTTGCCTCTCTATTTGCTTAAACTGTCTGACAATCCCTTGCTTTCAGTTTAGGAGAGAATTTAAGGTTCAGCCACTATCAAGGTCTCTATCAAATGTAAGGTGCTCAAATTGATCCATATCAAACGCTAAGGATTTGACAGTGCCACTTCTGATAGCAGTGAACTATGCTCCTAACAAAACAATCGTATTTAAGTCAGGAGCATTAAATGATTAGTCTTGAAGAT
>NZ_LWGE01001258.1:0-1824 GCF_001635315.1 Oleiphilus sp. HI0123 | reverse complement strand
AGCAGTAATCTAGATTTAGCCTTGAGTGATTAAATCTATGCACCAATAGTCTGTGTTTATCTCAGACTATTGGCTATCCTCGGAGAGCTGACACAAACTACGCAATAACTTCATTGCTCGTTGAACCTCCATAGAAGCGTTCACGATTTCTTTCTGCTCTGCCAGAATATCTCTTAATGTATCAGTGGTCGTCAGTGGATTTGCTAATACCACTCGAAAGACGACACATGCTTGTCGATTATACTTCGGGGGTTCCAAACGCGTTCTTGAAACAAACGATAGGCCTTTCTCACGCTGAGTTTTTTGTACAAACTTAGTGATACGATCCAGAACTGCATTGATCTTTTCCATCAAAATATCGTCTGCAACTGCTAACACCGACGTTGCAAACTCCGGGCAATAACGATAAGTAATAATATTTAACTCAGGATAGGTAATCACCTCGAAGTCCTGATCGTTGTCGATCATGGCAGCAAAAGCTTTGGCTTTATTGATACCTTCGTTGATCAATATCTCGTATCCATCTTTGGCAATAATCTTCAGGCCAGAGTGAATCAGCATCGCCATTCCCGGGCGTGAACCTTCGAGAGTTGTACTTCCCAAATCCTTCGAGCCACGACGGACAACATACTGAGCATGATGTTCAATGGCCTTCAGTTTCTTTGGGTCCTTAAACACCACCAAGCCACTACCCATCGGAACATATAACTGCTTGTGTGCATCCAGGGTGACAGAATCTGCTTTTTCGATGCCTTTTAATAAAGAGCGATAGTCATTTGAAAATAATGTCGGGCCACCCCAGGCTGCATCGACATGAAAGTGAGCCTTAAACTCGCGCGCGATTTCAGCCACTTCTTCAAGAGGGTCGATATTGCCTGTCTCTGTTGTACCGGCAATGCCAATCACGCTAATTATGCAGATATTTTCTTTCTTCAAGCGAGTGCAGGTATCTCGTAAGGCTTCCAGATCTATACGGTTATGCTCATCAGTCTCTACAGAAACCAGGTAATCTCGACCTATGCCGATAATATCTGCTGTTTTGCTAAAAGAGTAATGCCCTCTTTTTGAGACCACGATTGCAGCACCATCATAACCATAGTACTTAATCGCTCGAAATAAGCCTTCATGGGCAACGCCCTTGAAGTTTCCTTCGGGTGGAAAGGCTAAATTTCGAGCCGCCCAAAGAGCTGTGATATTGGCAATGGTGCCGCCTGAGCACATTGCCCCCAATGCATGCCCTGCATCGTGCATCCACTTGCTATAAAAATCACTGTCTTCAGCGTATACCAGGCGGTGCAACATCCCGAGCACCTGTCTCTCTAGGGGCGTAAACGCTTTCGAGGTTTCGGTTTTTACCAGGTTCTGGTTGAGCGCAATCATGATCTTGGAAAGCGGCAACATGAAATAAGGTAAAGCAGAGGTCATATGACCAACGAAGCTAGGCGATGAGGTGTGAACAGACTGCGCAACTATTTTATCTAGAAGAAATTGAGTATGTTCGGATACAAAAATGGGCTTTTCAGGAATCCTGGGATCAGAAAAGTCTTTTTCCATTTCTTGCAAATCATGTTCGACCGCGACGATATGGTCCTGCATAAATCCTGCAAGATTATTAGAAACGTCTTTATCAATACGGCTAAGAGTAGAGTCTGGTGCTTCGGGTACTGTAAATACTCGATACATACTCTCTATGCTTGCCTGAGCAAACTTCTGCTTATGGTATAACTTGTCCAACATAGCTCACAACGTAGATTCAATACCCAAAATTTGAACGGGCGCTAGTATAGTCGGTCGTACAAAGGATAACCAGCCAAGGTCTCTTGC
>NZ_LWGE01001257.1:0-4146 GCF_001635315.1 Oleiphilus sp. HI0123 | reverse complement strand
GTATCTAAGGCGAGTTCAGCAAGTTGATGGGACGTGGCAATAACCGGTATTAGGTCGGTGTCTGTTAGTGGAATTGCGCGGAAGCCTTTTTGTAATGGTACCGGTCCTGGCGCGCCGACAAGGAGTTCTACGCGGTCTTGCTCAAGTGCTTCCCAGCCGCCGTTAAGTACGCACTCAATTAGATCAACTTCTACATTTTCGTGTTCGGCCAGAAAGTCAGACAGCACATCATATAGTACAGGTTGATTCAGCGTGGACTCCATCGCGATTCGTATTTTCGGCTCCCAACCCGTGGCAACTTCTTTTGCTGAATTAGCCAGCTGAGAAGTCGCCATCAGAATCTTTCGCCCTTCTTGCAAAATTAGCTGCCCTGCGGGGGTTAATACCGAGCGTCGACCTTGACGCTGAAACAAAGTGATACCCAATTGTTCTTCGAGCTTCTGAATAGCATAAGAAACGGCCGAGGTGGCTTTCTTCAATTCTTCAGATGCTTTTGCATAGCTTCCTCGTCTATCTATCGCGTCTAAGGTTTCTAAGGCTTCAATAGTGATCGGGTTTCTAATCATTAAGGTTCCATAAAGATTGTTCTAATTATTAGATCATTCTAAACAGATATTGGCACTTATTGGAAGTTCTTCAGCGCGATACACTTATTTCATCAAATCAAAACACAGAGGAAACACGCCATGAAAGCACTATTCAACAAAATCAGCACAACGACTGCGTGCCTAGACACGCTACCTATCCGAATTGGCGCGGGCATCACATTCGCCGCACACGGCAGTCAGAAACTATTTGGCTGGTTTGGTGGCTATGGATTGGATGGAACGGCGGGTTGGATGGAGTCGATTGGATTATCGCCCGGTATCTTGATGGCAGGGCTTGCAGGGAGTGCCGAATTCTTCGCCGGTTTATTGCTGATAGTTGGCTTTTTGGTTCGTCCAGCGGCCTTGGTACTGGCAATCACTATGATTGTGGCGATTGTCACGGCTCACATTGAAAATGGATTTTTTATGGCAACTAACGGTTATGAGTTTGCGCTCGCATTACTGGTTATCAGCGCAACCTTAACGATTAGAGGTGCAGGTAGTTTGAGTATTGATAAGGCACTTTTATCGTACAAGACTGTTTAGCCAACACGTTGATTAATCAGATTCAGATAGTTAAGTGCGACTCAAAACATCGCACTTTGATAATCGTTATTGAGGTACAAGGTCATGGGCTTAATACAAGATGGGAAATGGGTTGATCAGTGGTATGACACGAGCGATAGCGGAGGTGAGTTTCGTCGCCAAGATAGTCGCTTCAGAAGTTGGTTGACCGCCGATGGTCAACCTGGCCCGCAGGGTGAGAAGGGGTTTAAGGCAGAGAAAGGCCGCTACCATTTGTATGTTTCGTTGGCGTGCCCATGGGCTCATCGCACGTTGATTTTTCGCCAGCTGAAGAATCTACAAGATTATATCGATGTGACGGTAGTCGACCCGATAATGTTAGAAAACGGTTGGGAAGTTACCGACCCGCTGTACGGTTTTCAATACGCTTACCAGCTTTACATGCGCGCTGATAGCCAATACGAGGGGCGGGTTACGGTACCGGTTTTATGGGATAAACAGACCCAAACGATTGTCAGTAATGAGTCGTCTGAAATTATTCGCATGTTTAACTCAGCCTTTAATCACCTAACTGGCAATACTGATGACTATTATCCAGAGGGCTTGCGTGAGTCGATTGATATGATTAACGAACGAATTTATGACTGCATTAATAACGGTGTTTATCGTGCAGGTTTTGCGACGACGCAAGAAGCCTATGAAGACGCTTACCATCAATTATTTGATGCCCTAGATTGGGTAGAAGGCTTACTGTCTAAGCAGCGTTATCTGTGTGGATCAACACTAACCGAAGCTGACTGGCGTCTATTTACGACACTGATTCGATTCGACGCTGTTTATTTTGGACACTTTAAAACCAATAGACAACTGATAGCGAGTTACCCCGCGATGAGTTCTTATGTTCGCGAGCTGTATCAAGTGCCAGGGGTGGCCCAGACAGTGAATTTTGAGCATATCAAAACCCACTATTACGCCAGTCACCTTACGATCAATCCGACGGGGGTCATTCCTTTAGGGCCTGAACAAGATTTCGATTTACCCCATGATCGAGACCAGTTGGAAAAAGCTAACTAACGATCTCAGTCACTATTTTCATCAAAAGTAAGGAGTTGTCATGCTTTATTATCGAGCTGCTGACGAACGAGGTAAGGCCAACTTTTCTTGGTTAAATAGCCAACATAGCTTTTCGTTTGGTCACTATTACGACGCCGATCACATGGGAGTTTCGGTACTGAGAGTCATCAATGATGATGAGGTTTCCCCCGGTGCGGGTTTTGATAATCATGGTCATCGAGATATGGAAATTATTTCTTATATATTGGAGGGGGCTATCGAGCACAGAGATAGCACAGGAAATCACTTTATAGTGCCTGAGGGAGAGGTTCAGCGTATGAGCGCAGGGTCAGGGATTATGCACTCTGAATTTAACGCATCTAAAACCGAAGCATTGAAGTTTTTGCAAATTTGGATCAGTCCAAATGTAAAACTCATTGAACCTAGTTACGAGCAAATGCCCATCTTACAGTCTTCGACACTGACAGCTTTGGTAACGCCAGATGGAAGCAACGGTAGCCTAAGTATTCACCAGGATGTGAGCCTTTTTCGCTTGCAGCTAAACGCCGGAGAACGCTACGAATTGACGGCTCAAGCGCGAGTGGGTTATTTGCATGTAATTGAGGGGGAGGGACTTGGCGTTACATCGACTGACAAGCTTGAATTAAAGCCAGGTGATGGTCTAGGTATTATAAAAGATCAGCTATCTATTACGGCCAAAGATGAAGGCTTGACTGCTCTTTGGTTTGACCTCCCGCCAAGATAATTGCTTGTAATATAACGCGAGAAAACATTCTGATGAATGCAACTGATGACCTAAGCCTATTATTGCTTGACCCGCTATTTTGGGGGCTAGCCGTGGTTGGCGTGTTAATAACGGGAATCTCAAAATCTGGTTTTGCCGGAGGAGCGGGTGTTATCGCGGTACCATTACTATCGTTCGTGATGCCCGTGCCGGTTGCCGCTATTTTAATGTTGCCGCTTCTCATTGTGATGGACGCAAAGACGATGCACTATTATTGGCGCAGCGTGAACTGGCAAGAAATAAAAGTGATCGGCCCCGCGGCACTGGTCGGCATCATCGCGGGTGGCTATTTATTGGGTGGATTGTCCAGTAGCTTGTTACAGTCTTTGCTTGGTTTATTTTGCATTGCATTCGCGCTGTGGAAACAGTTGAGCCCCGTTTTGGCTCACCTGCCCTATGCAGGTCTTTTTTGGGCGACCTTGTCTGGTTTAACCAGCACATTGCTACACGCAGGTGGTCCACCGATTAATATTTATTTGGCCACGATACGATTACCCAAGCGCACGTGGTTGGCAAGCGCTGCCATGTTTTTTGCGATGATGAATCTGGTTAAAATCGTTCCGTATGCCTTAGCCGCCCAGTCACAGAGTGGTTTTTCTGTGTCGTCGTTGTTGATTATCGACATAATTTTGTTACCGGCTTGCTTACTTGGTTCGAGCTTAGGACATCGCTTGCATACAAAAATGAGTGAAGCCCATTTCATGTCTGCGTGTAAGGGTTTGTTATTTCTGTCAGGGCTTGGCTTACTCATTAGTGTGGCGCTCTAAAGCCTTTTGGTTCTAGTGTTTTAAAGATAAGGCATGGCTCTACATAAGCATTTTCCCTATAATCTCCCCCTTCTTTGCACCGCCTGACTATTAAGCACTATGAGCAACAGACCTGATACAGACAACTACCTCGAACTTTTCCTGAATGATATTCCGCTAATGGATGTTCGAGCACCGGTTGAGTTCGATAAAGGTGCCTTTCCAAATACCCTCAACGCACCCTTAATGGATGATGAAGAACGGCGTTTGATTGGTATTCGTTATAAAGAATCAGGCCAGGATAGTGCCATTGAACTAGGACACGAGCTGGTATGTGGCGAAAATAAAGCCCAAAAGCTTGAGGCCTGGTTGGCTTTTGCTAAACAGAACCCCCAGGGCTATTTGTATTGCTTTCGGGGTGGTTTGCGAT
>NZ_LWGE01001256.1:0-3512 GCF_001635315.1 Oleiphilus sp. HI0123 | reverse complement strand
GTTTACATCTAGATACAAAGTAGTTAATTGAGGAAGTTGAATGAATTGGGATCGTGATCGCTTATTAATGGAGTTAGGTAAGTTTTCGTTTAAGTCGAAAGCTGCAGTTAAGGGGGAAATAGCGCATTACTATGACTTCTATGATATGGCTTTCTATCGTGAGTTCGACGGACTAGAGCAGCGTGCAGGTTGGCTTGATGCAAGTGACTTTCGTATCGTTATGCAAAGCTTTAAACCACTTGATGCTAAAGGTACCGTGTTTGTGTTTCATGGATACTTCGATCATGCCGGAATATATCATCACCTAATTCGCTTTTTAATAAAGTCGGGTTATGCGGTTGTTATCTATGATATGCCTGGACATGGATNNAAGTNNCCATGAAACACAAACACGGTACCTTTAGCATCAAGTGGTTTAAAGCTTTGCATAACGATACGAAAGTCACTTGCATCAAGCCAACCTGCACGCTGCTCTAGTCCGTCGAACTCACGATAGAAAGCCATATCATAGAAGTCATAGTAATGCGCTATTTCCCCCTTAACTGCAGCTTTCGACTTAAACGAAAACTTACCTAACTCCATTAATAAGCGATCACGATCCCAATTCATTCAACTTCCTCAATTAACTACTTTGTATCTAGATGTAAACGACGCAATTAGACGTTTCTATTAGCTTTGTTAAAAATTAACAAACGCTCAGATACATAAACTCACATTTAACATTGTTTTAAATTAGAGCCCTAAAAAGCATCAATAATTTAGTTACAATATAACCACAACGACATTACAAGGATATTTTAAATTGCGACCTACCGTGAACTAGCAAACTTATCTTAGCTGCTGGTTCATTACCTGAGTAATTAGTGTCGCAAATAAAGAAGAGAGTAGATCATGAGACAAGAAAGTAAACCTTTTACCTTTATCGACATCGTATTGGCCATGAGCATCACTGGCATCATGCTTGGCTTCCTCGTTCAACAGCTTCTCGACTTTTAGTATTTAACAGCGGCCTGTTTTGCCGCATAATCACCAGATATTTTTTGCTGGGTGATAAATAAATGGAATACCTTCCTCCCTGGTGGGCCAGAAATGGCCACCTTCAGAGCGTCTATCCTTCAGTTTTCAGAAAGGTATCAGCTGACTTTTATACTCGTGAGCGCCTGGAAACACCCGACCAAGACTTTATCGACCTGGATTGGGCCAAGAACAAGCAAAGCCCTCTTAAAAGGCTTGTGGTGCTTAGTCATGGCCTTGAAGGACATAGTAAACGTCCATACATACTCGGCATGGCGAAAATTGCGCTCCAGAACAACTGGGATGTGCTTGCCTGGAACTTCCGCTCATGCAGTGGCGAACCAAACAGAAAGCTCCAGTCATACCACAGCGGTCAAACAGGAGACTTACAATACGTTGTTAAGCATGCCATAGCACAAGGTTACGAAGAGGTCTGCTTAGTTGGCTTTAGCATTGGTGGCAATAAGACACTTTTATACCTTGGCCGCGAATCCGAAGACGTTCCCAAAGAAGTCAGCGGCGCCGTTACCTTTTCTGTTCCATGTGATTTAACTAGCAGCTCAAAACAGTTAGCGCTGCCACAGAATAAAATTTACATGAAAAATTTCCTGTTCAGCCTTAAAGCAAAACTTAAAGAAAAAAAGCTTCGTTTCCCGCAAGAAGTTGACCTAACAGGTTTTAGAAAACTGAAAACCTTTTACGACTTTGACCAGCGCTACACTGCACCATTAAACGGCTTTGCTAGTGCAGAAGAATACTGGTACAAATCGAGTTCTAGCAGGTATATAGAACAGATAAATACACCAACACTACTTATCAGCGCGTTAGATGACCCATTCCTCACAAAGCAATGTTTCCCACATGAAGCAGCGAAGAGCAACCCTTGCTTCGAGCTAGAAACACCACGTTTTGGTGGTCATGTTGGCTTTATGGGCTTTAACAAAGAAGGACTCTACTGGTCAGAAGAACGTGCGATTGAATACTTAAATCGCTTAAGCCGGTTTTAAAGCTTAAAGCCAGCTCTCAATTGCCTCGTGTGCCTGAACATTCTCCGCTCGAGCCTGCAAACCACCCTCACTCAAATAAACGCTAAACCGAGCCCGGTCTTTCATAGGAATAAAGGTACCACTCCCGTAAACCAAGCTCGCCCCTGGCAGCCACTTATAACTAGTTAGCCATTGCTTAAAATCTCTAAGCACAGGCAGCGTATTTTCTGAGCCCTTGTCAGCCTGCCAAAGATTAAACAGCGTCCTGGGCTTATTTCTTTCATCATCTATTGAATGGTAACGTCCAGATAAGCGGTCAAAACGAAATGCATCTTCCATCCCTAAAAAGCGCCAGAAATCTCCCCAGACGAGCAAGCGAGCATCCAGCTGCCACATATCCCCTTCTATTTCAAAGTGCAGAGGAGGCTGTTCGTTTAGCTCTAAAACCAAATTATATCGTTGAGGTCCAAGTCTAAATGTTTCAACGCTTGCTATCTTTTGAGCAGAAGTTTGTGCTTTAAAACTGTACAAATCCCAGGAACTGTAAAGAAGGGCCATTGCAGAGAGTATAGCTAGAATAGCAAGCGTAGCTTTTAGCCATGCCTTGAACCATGTACGAAGGAACAGGTACTTGAAAGAAATAACAATTAGCAGAGCGCCGAGAATAGCAATAGACAAGACGGGCAAGAACATAATTACCTCCTACCCTTGTATAAGCTTAAGTACCATACCCAATTGAAGCCAGACTTTCTTCTGACAACTTTAACAAAGCATCATTCTGGGTTTGTGCCTTGGTCATACTCTCAATGTAGTATTCCAATGAAGTCAGTGCATCAGCCAGAGTTTCTAACAAAGTCTGGTCAGGCATCGTATCACCGTCAACCAACTCCTGTTGAATACAGGACATGCACTTCAATAACAAGGACGTTAACCTCTCCTCACCAATGATGCTCATTGCACCACGGATACTGTCCATGACAGTATAGACTGTTGCCAGGTGAAGCTTATCACCCTGGGATTCAACGTAGGAGCTAATTGATCGTTTAGCCAAGCCTAGCCCGGACTTTGACTCATCAATAACAACGATAGTCGCTTCGCTCAAATATGGCGTTTCGCCATCTTTATGGGCCGACTGCAACTCTACTTCACCCTGAATACCCGTTTCTTCAAAGCGCTTAATCGCCTGCTCAATACCTAACACAGCGTCAGCTACAGCAAATAAATCCTGTTCGGCAACATCCGTCCCTGTGCCTTGCCAAGTTTTGATTGCTTCGATCTGCTGATCACAAGCTAGGCTAATTTTCTTCAGGTCGAGCATAGACAAGGTGCTGCTCAGGCGTTCAAAGACACCCACTATAAACTGCATATCCTCATCGCTTGGCGCATCACCACGCTCAAGAATATCTAATTTTTCTTTAAGCTGAATTAGCTCTTCTTGCAATGCATTGGACAAAGACTTAAGAACATCTGCACCCGGGCCAAACAACCGCTTGCTTTCTGCCGATAAAGACT
>NZ_LWGE01001255.1:0-5102 GCF_001635315.1 Oleiphilus sp. HI0123 | reverse complement strand
GATGCCTTTCGAAACGCGTGTTCTCAGCATGTATGGCCGTTTACAAGAGGGGCGTGAAGCGATTATGGCTGACTTTGTCGCTCAGCTTAAAGGAATGAAGCATGGATGATGTCATACTGAATAAACTCGCAACAATAAAACGGTGTTTGCAGCGAGTTCGCGAGGAATTTACTAGCGAGGCAGAGTTTAAACAAAATTACACCAAACAAGATTCTGTCTTATTGAATATTCAAAGAGCGTGTGAGGCCTCAATTGATATAGCAAATTATCTAATTCGCGTGCACCGGCTGGGAATACCTCAGTCGGCACGTGATAGTTTCGATATTCTAGCAGGGGCAAAATTGATTACGGTCGACATCTCTGGCGCGATGAAGCGAATGGTTGGCTTAAGAAATATTGCAGTGCATGATTACCAAACGCTCGATTTAGATATTGTGATTTCAGTAATTGAAAAGCACTTGTCAGATTTCGAAGGTTTTAGTGCAGAAGTTATTTCGGAGTAGTGAGAAGTAGCCCTTAAAGATCAAAACGCAAAAGCAGATTCACCACAGAGGGCACAGAGAGGCCTGCGGCCTACACCGAGAAAAGATAATAGCTTTTTAGTGTGTCTCAATCTCTTCCTCTGTGCAGCGAAGCGCTCGGTGTCCTCGGTGGTTCAAGTGTTTGTTTCTTAAAGATCAAAACATAAAAGACGGTTCACCACAGAGGGCACAGAGCGGCCTACGGCCTACACAGAGAAAAGATTAAAGCTTTCATTTAGATGTGTCTCAATCCCTTCCTCTGTGCAGCGAAGCGCCCGGTGTCCTCGGTGGTTCATCGGTTTATCCCTTAAAGATTAAGACATAAAAGCTGATTCACCACCGAGAACACAGAGCGGCCTGTGGCCTGCACCGAGAAAAGATAATAGCTTTCTTTAGATGTGTCTCAATCTCTTCCTCTGTGTAGCGAAGCGCTCGGTGTCCTCGGTGGTTCAAATGTTTATTTCTTAGGGTTCCAAGGAATGACAAACATCAAATAATGTAAACAAATGTTAAAATAGACCACTCCACCAACTAGTAAGCCCCTCCTTTAAATGCTAAATTAGCGCCCATTAAGATGATCGTCATGCATGGTCATCACAGTGAAGTACTCTCTAATAATGATGGAATCAGGAATGATCGATACACTCTCTCGCCTAAGGCTCACTGGGCGTGCATT
This sequence comes from Oleiphilus sp. HI0123, assembly GCF_001635315.1. Lineage (NCBI taxonomy): Bacteria > Pseudomonadati > Pseudomonadota > Gammaproteobacteria > Oceanospirillales > Oleiphilaceae > Oleiphilus > Oleiphilus sp. HI0123. Next base: position 3,905 of record NZ_LWGE01001255.1, on the reverse strand, counting down.
TCTTTTTGTAATAGCAGCTTTATTCTCGCTTCAATCTATTGCCCTACAGCCTACACCGGCGCAGCTCGAACAGTTTAAGGGTCTACCTGCAGCTGAGCAGGCTCGTTTAGCCAAGCAGTTTGGTGTGGATATTCCCAATGTAAATGCTGCGCAAACGCCTGTGGTTGCACAAACTAACAGCGTCATGCCAGTGGCTCAGCAGCAAGTAGCTGAGTCTGTGGGCGGAGAGATTAACACCAATACTGAAATGGAAGAAGGCAAACTGCCTGCTTTCGGCTACGACCTATTCGCCGGCCAGCCAACGACCTTTGCACCTATTACTGATGTTCCTGTTTCATCTGATTATGTATTAGGCCCGGGTGATTCACTAAAAGTGAATCTCTATGGTAAAGAAAGCCAATTCTTCGAATTGGTCGTTGATCAGGAGGGGCAGGTTTATATCCCTGACTTAGGCCCAATGAGTTTAGCTGGCCTAGACTTCTCTGAAGCCAAAGAAAAAATAAAAAAGACGATTGATCAAAAGATGATTGGTGTTAAAGCCAGTGTTTCGATGGGAAGCTTGCGTTCGATTCGGGTCTTTGTATTGGGTGAAGCTCGTGTACCGGGTTCCTATGTGATTAGCTCTCTCTCGACCATGACCAATGCGCTAGTGTTGAGTGGTGGTGTTTCAGAGTTGGGTTCACTGCGTAATATTCAGTTAAAACGCAAAGGTAAGCTTGTTCAATCGCTCGACGTATATGACTTGCTGCTAAAAGGCGACACCTCGGTTGATGCACAGCTCAAATCTGGTGATGTGGTATTTATTCCAGCTGTTGGCCCTCAAGTAGCAATAAAGGGCCAAATTAAACGCCCAGCATATTATGAGCTTAAAGGTAGTGGCTCCGTTTCTGATCTTCTCTCATATTCCGGTGGTATGTTGGCTTCAGCTTACCCTCAAGGCGCGACGCTTGAACGGGTTAATGAGCAAAATGAACGTGAGTTCCTGAATTTAGACTTATCATTAAATGCTGATATAAACCGCACTTTAAAAAATGGTGACCAGATTACCTTACCTAAAATTCTGCCGAAGGTAGAAAATGTAATTAAAGTGGCTGGCCATGTAGAGCGTGCCGAAACGCGCCGTTGGACGCCCGGTTTACGAGTGAGTGATATCATTCAAAGTATTGAATACTTAAAGCCGGAGCCAGACCTAAATTATGCGTTAATCAAACGCTATTCAAAACCTGAGCGAACATTAAGTGTTCACTCTTTTAGAATCGCAGATGCATTGAAATCTCAGCAAAGCGAAGCAGATCCAGTGCTACAAGACCTAGATGAGCTAGTGTTCTTTGGCCTATATGGTGATCGCTCTGAAGAAGTTGTTAAGTTAGTGGAAGAACTGCGTCAGCAAGCAAGTATTTCTACTCCTTCAAAAGAAGTATCGGTCGGTGGCAACGTTCGTTACCCAGGTGTTTATCCCTTAGTTGAAAATATGACTGTCGAGAACTTGCTTTCTGCCGCTGGTGGCCTGACAGAAAAAGCTTACCTATCAAGCGCTGAATTGAACAGAACAACCATTAATGAGCAGCAAGATAGAGTACAAGATAGAAGAGTTATTCAACTTTCTGATGCGAGTGCCATATCAAGCAAGCTTCAGGCAAGAGATGTACTAACCGTTAAAGCAATTCCAGAATGGGCAGAGACTAAACAAATTACCTTACGCGGTGAAGTGAAGTTCCCAGGTGTTTACCCCTTCCATAAAAACGACACCTTGGCAGACGTAATTGAACGTGCTGGCGGTTTGACTGAATATGCTTATGCACCTGGAGCAATGTTTACACGAGAAGACTTAAAGGCTCAGCAGGCCCAGCAGCTAAGAGAAATGCAAGCGCGATTAGAGGCTGATATAGCCAAAGCCGAAGTGGTTGCAGCAAATCAAACAACGCTTGATGCAAGTAAAGCTCAGGGTTTAGGAGAGGCTCAGGGTTTATTGGATAAACTCAAGACTACTCCTGCCCTAGGTCGTCTAGTTATTGATCTAGAGAAGGTTATAGCAGGGCAAGACGCTTATTCAATATCGCTTAAGGATGGAGATGAACTATTCATCCCCGAGAGAAAGAGCTCCGTGACAGTCATTGGTGAAGTCCAGCTTCCTGTATCTCAACTCTTCGAACAAGAGCTGGATTACTGGGATTATATCGAGCGTAGCGGTGGCCTAACAGATAAAGCAGATGATGAACGTATTTATATTATTAAAGCTAATGGCGGGGTTCAGATGCCTGACTCGTCTAGTTGGTTTGCAAGTAATGATTCTCAACTAGCGCCGGGCGATACTGTGGTTGTGCCGCTTGATGCGGATAAAATTGACCAAGTTGTTTTGTGGCGTGATATGAGTCAGATATTTTATCAGATTGCTTTGGGTGCTGCTGCTGTGGGGAGTTTGTAAATGGCTGAGAATAATATCGTTTGGCATGAACAAAACGTTTCAAGAGCAGAGCGCTCTGTTCTTAAAAAACAAAAGCCTTGTTTGATTTGGTTTACAGGTCTAAGTGGTGCTGGGAAATCAACGATTGCAAATGCTTTAGACCGTTGGCTGCATGACAATGGTTACCATACTTACCTTTTAGATGGTGATAATGTTCGTCACGGTTTAAATAAAGATTTAGGCTTTTCTGATGAGGATCGAGTTGAGAATATTCGAAGAGTAGGGGAAGTATCAGGTTTATTTGTTGATGCGGGGGTAATCACATTAAGTGCTTTTATTTCACCATTTAGGAGCGAACGTCGAATGGTGAGAGATATGTTTGCTGAAGGTGAGTTCATTGAGGTGTTTGTTAATACTCCATTTTCTATCTGTGAAGAAAGAGATCCTAAAGGGTTGTATAAACAAGCTCGAGCGGGAAAGATAAAGAATTTTACTGGGATTGATTCAGCTTATGAAAAGCCAGAAAAGCCAGAAATAAACATCGATACTTCAAAGTACTCAGTGGCTATTATCGTTGATACAATTACCTCCGAACTAAAGCGGCGAGGGATCTTGTTTTAATGAAAAATATTGTTCAACAGTTAAGGCATTATATTCTAGCATGAATGATACTAAGAGTTGTGAAAACAAAATTTCCAATGATACTGTAGATAAAATATCTTTGTTTCAGTTGGCTATAGCAGTATGGGAATACAAGGGTCGAGTAATAATCACGCTAACCTTGTTCGCTGTACTAGGGGTGTTATTCGCAAAAAGTCTTCCGGATATATACAGAGCTGATGCTCTTTTGGCTCCTGTAGAAGAGTCAGCTGGAGGATTAGGTGGTATGGCTTCTCAGTTTGGAGGGTTGGCTAGCTTGGCAGGAATAAACCTTCGTGGTACTTCTAGTCGCTCGGATCAGTTTGTTGAAATAATTAAGTCTAAAGCTTTTATTATGTCTTTTATCGAACGGCATAAGTTGCTGGTTCCGTTGATTGCATCTAAATCTTGGGACATGGATTCAAATAGTTTGGTTATAGATTATGACGTATATGATAATGTTCGTAGCGAGTGGGTTAGGGAGGTGAAGCCGCCAAAAACTGTTATACCTTCACTTTTGGAAGGGTATGAGCGATTCATGAAGCTATTTAGTGTGACTAAAGACTCTAAAAACGGTTTGGTGAAACTCTCATTGGATTTTTATTCTCCCACCCTCGTACAAGAATGGCTTAATTTGATTATTAGTGACATAAACGAACAGATACGAAGCCGGGATATACTTGAAGCTGAGCAGAGTATTGCATATTTACAGGAGCAGCTTGGCGAGGATCAAACTCACTCAATGGAAAGTGCTTTTTATCAATTGATTGAGCAGCAGACGCAAACGATTATGCTAGCCAAAGTTAGAAAAGAGTATGCTTTTTCTGTAATCGATCCAGCTATTTCTCCTGAAAAGAAGGTA
>NZ_LWGE01001254.1:0-3033 GCF_001635315.1 Oleiphilus sp. HI0123 | reverse complement strand
AGGGGATAACCATGCCGGGTTTAGTTAAGAAAACCATCACCGTGCTTGTGGCCGCATCCGCAAGCATTGCCAATGCTACGATTGACCTTTCAGGCTTACCGGGTGAATTTCCTCACCAAGAAGAAGTTTGTGCCAGTGATTTAGCGAGAGAAGCCTTACGCGCCGAGTCAGCGTCTCAGGCCTTGAATACGCCGTTCATAGATATGATAAAGGTGGGTGATGAGCTTGTCTGGACTCGTATGGGGACTCAAAGCCCGGTACTTGTACCTGGCGATATTGTCACGCTAATCGGCTCAAACTTCGGTGCAGGTGTGGATATAGATTTTAGCAAAATCATGCTGGGTAATACCCGTATTCTTGAAACTGATTTACGTATGTTTGATCAGAAGCTTGCTGTGTCAGATCAGGTTAATTACGAAACAGAGCAGCAAGTTGATGCATGGGATAAAAACGTTATTAGCTGGCAAGATGACCGTATTGTATTCAGGGTACCTGACCATGCTAGCAGCGGTCCCTTGATTGTGCAGGTACAAAAACGAACGGGTTATAATGAGTCCTTGCTACACCCAGGTTCTCCACATACCGTTATTGATGCACAGACCTCTCGTATTATCAGCGATACGTTTCAGCATGAATGTGACGTTGTGTCACAGCTGAGTGATGCCGTTGCCAGCACGCCGATTGATATAGATGTTAATAACCCGAACTTCTCTGATTTGGTGACAGAAGGTCGAAAGATATTCTGGTCGTACGACTACAATATTGGTGTCGCACATGCGGTACGAAACCTGGATTGGAAGGCGATCTTTAACTATCGTTCGTTTGACCCGGTTAAAGGAGGCTATGCTGACCCGAGAGAGTTGTTTGGCGCCTATAAAACGGTCAGAGGGCAAGTGCCGAATGAAGCGATGGATGATGTTTACTTTGATCCTTACCCAATGCCAACCCCGATCCCCGGCTTCCTCACCTTGGGTTCTGCCAAGCTTGAAGGCAATACAAAAGATACAGGTTGGGTAGGATATCGCTATGCAGAAGGTAATCACCCTTATACAGGGCCGGGTGAATTTGCCGGTTTCAACTGTGCGTCGTGCCACGGTTATCAAATCACTTACCAAAACGTCAATGGCGAAGATGAAACAAAGGTTTTCCCTGGCTTGCCTAACCCTGAATGGACCATGAAGTGGACAGTTTTACAGACGCCGCTAAAAACCTTCAAGGGCATTTATGAGAAGGAGCCAGGGCCAGACTGGGCACCGGAAGAAGAAAAAGTTGCCAAAGATATGTTGATCTATCATATGCCTGCCGGTGCCGGTGAGCATAACTTGGTTAGAATCAAAGGAGAGGGCAGCCATACCGATAATGATTATCAGTTTTCACCGATCGCAATTCCAAATGTGACCAACTATATGTCGATTCGACGTTCTCTGTCGCATACCGAATCCTATGTCGGTTTTGAAGGTTCTTATGTGCATGCAGAAGAGCCGGACGGTGCGCAAGGGGCAATGAGAAAAGCGCCTTTACAAGCCTTAACCGCGTACATGACCCAGCTTGATGAGGACGATGACTTACTACGTGAAATTGGTATGTATCGCTGGTTGAAGCAGAAGGGTTTACTTGTCGACCAAACAGAAACCGGTACAGTCATAGAGACCTATACCGAGATGGTACCGCAGCCGCCTAAGCGGGGCTGGTTTGGTATTAAGATACCTCAACCAGATAAAGAGGTAACGAAAACGCGCGAAATACCAGCATTGCAAGAAGGACAGTTTATTAGCCAGGGCTGGCAGTCCTATCCAAAAGTTTCTGCAGCGATAGCAAGAGGTAAAGAGACCTTCGATCGCGATTGCGGCAGCTGCCACAATGATGGCGTCGGTGCCAACACAAATGAAAAGATGTTGCGTTTGGATGAAGTTGGCAGATTTTTCTCTCCAACGATTTACCAAAAAGAGGTCGAGTCGATTCGCGCGACATTCTTACGTGATATGTACTGGGTGCAGAATCGTGGCTTGCTATCTGACGGTCACGTGAGAAATATGAGTGATCTGGTATCTCCAGCTCGTTGTGATAGCAACTCTGAAATGTACCAACAATATTACACCTTGCATGCACCGGTTCGACCTGCGCCCGGCTCTGTCGATCAGCCGATTACTACACCGGACTTAAATCGCAGAGGCGATGTATTCAGGGTGCCCAAGTCGGACTACATTACCAGGTTGGATCGAGGTTACAAGCGCAACCGCTTTATCGAAAAGCACAAATACTTTAGTGAAGTGTCTTGGGATGACGACCACTACTACTGGGATTACCAGAAGATGCGTCGTGAATTTGGTGTAGATGAAATGGGGACACCTGGCCCGGTTGGTTTACCAGCGACACCACACCCATGGTGTACATCGAATACTGAGGAGGTTTCAGATTTGGTTCAGTACATTATGACGCTGTAAGCTTGAGCGAGTAGACAAAGGCCAGCCCCGATTAGACTAAGGGAATGTTCAATCGGGGCTGGCTAAAGGCTCAGTTTATCTATTAGTCAGTAACGGACAATTCTTTGGTCTTCACCTGCTTAACCAGTGCATTTTTCGCAACTTCGTTTATCGCATATTTTTCAATGCCGGCTAAATGGGTTTTACCAAAATATCGATACCAGTTAATTAGCTTGGCATCGACAGGGAACTCTCCGTCAGACTTTTCGCCTAGCTCTTCAGCTAAGGCTAGTAGCTTGCCATTATGAAAGCGGTATTTGGGAAAACCATAAAAAGAAAACGTGGTCGACAAGGTTAAGGCTGTATCTATATTCTTGTGCATGCGGTTTTTGCGTTTTTTAAAGCCGATTTTTGATCGAACGTCTTGCAATATATCCAGCGGCACTTGAGCTGCTTTCATCGATGCTTCAAAGACAGACTTAGAGACAAAGGTAAATTCTTTCGAAGGCTTTTTAGCCTTAAACAGCTTTGGGTAGGCCTTGTAGTTTGATTGGGCTTCATCGACCATTGCGCGCTTTAGTTCAGCAACTGTCACCGGGTTAGATGAGCT
>NZ_LWGE01001253.1:0-4178 GCF_001635315.1 Oleiphilus sp. HI0123 | reverse complement strand
GGGACAGTACTGTGAGAAATATTTATTTCTCGCTCAACAGGCTCTGTAATTGAGTCAGGATCGAAACTACCAGAATAAATACCAACTCGATTATCAAGTAAAGAATCTATATTCATTTTCTCACTAAATAACACAGTTGGATTTAAGTCCACGCCGTAGCTTATCTCTTCAGAATCAGGAGTGATGCGAATAATAGTCGGTGCAGTAGTATCGGTGGCAGCTTCAGGCAGACTACGAGTACCATCGCTATCACAGGCAGAAAGGCCCGAAAGAAAAATAACAACCAGGAGTATTAGTTTATTTTTCCCGGCTCTTAGGTAGTGAGAGTGCATTTAAACTCCATATAAATACAATAGTAGAAATGAATCAGGCATTTATACCATGTACCAGATGAACGCTCTATGGTTTACTTCCAAGATTGTGCGACAAGTAACAGCTTCGCTTAGAAAATATTGGACAGTTTGAGTATAAAAGTTTTAATGAGGGCTTTTTTAAACGCAATGAGAAAAAAGGCCTGAATAAATTCAGGCCCTTACCAAGGTTAAGATATCTTCGGAGCCAAAGAACCGTCTTGGTACTGTGCAAACATTGAATCAAGACTTTGAGCCTTAATCTTATCAGCACGACCAGCTGTTCCGAACGCTTCGTATCGAGCAACTACAATTTCTTTCATCGCACTTACAGTTTCTTTTAGATACTTTCTAGGGTCGAATTCTGCTGGATTCTGTGCCATAAAGCGACGCACAGCACCAGTAGAAGCCAGACGTAGATCGGTATCAATATTTACCTTACGAACGCCATATTTTATGCCCTCTACAATCTGCTCTACAGGGACACCATAGGTTTCAGGAATTTCGCCGCCGTACTCGTTAATAACAGCAAGCCATTCTTGAGGTACAGAGGATGAACCATGCATTACTAGGTGCGTACCAGGAATACGTTCATTTATCGCTTTAATACGGTCAATAGCCAAAATATCACCAGTAGGTGGACGCGTGAACTTATACGCGCCATGGCTTGTACCACATGCAATCGCTAACGCATCAACACCAGTTTGCTTAACAAAATCTGCTGCCTCTTCTGGATCAGTTAACATCTGATCGTGACTAAGTGTACCTTCAGCACCAACACCATCTTCTTCACCTGCCTGGCCAGTTTCTAAAGACCCCAAACAGCCAAGCTCACCTTCAACAGAAACACCGCAAGCATGCGCCATTTCAACAGTGCGCTTTGTGACGTCAACGTTATATTCGTAGCTGGAAGGTGTTTTGCCATCGTCCATCAGCGAACCATCCATCATCACTGAAGAAAACCCAAGTTGAATCGAGCGCTGGCAAACTGCTGGAGAAGTACCGTGGTCCTGATGCATACAAACAGGAATGTGCGGGAATTCTTCGATAGCCGCCAAAATAAGATGACGCAAAAAAGGTGCTCCGGCATATTTACGAGCACCGGCTGAAGCCTGCACTATCACAGGACTATTTGTTTGATCAGCTGCTTCCATAATAGCGCGCATCTGCTCAAGGTTATTTACGTTAAACGCTGGAACTCCGTAGTCATACTCTGCAGCATGATCAAGTAGTTGTCGCATACTAATTAATGCCATGATTATCTCCGGTTAAAACATGGATTGAATTTATGAGCTTGCGCGCTCTGTTAACATTGCTACTGCAGGTAAAGTCTTACCTTCTACAAATTCTAAAAAGGCACCGCCACCCGTAGAAATATACGAAACCTTATCTGCGATTTCATACTTATCGACAGCAGCCAAGGTGTCGCCACCACCTGCTATTGAGAATGCATCACTATCAGCGATGGCTAATGATAGCGCTTTAGTGCCCGCACCAAACTGGTCGAACTCAAACACGCCTACTGGCCCATTCCAAATTATCGTACCCGCACTTTTCAGTATTTCCGCCAAGCTCTCAGAGGTTGCCGGGCCGATATCAAAAATCATATCGCCTTCATCTACCTCATCAGAATTTTTCGTTGTCGCAACTGCAGACTCTGAAAACTCACTACCAACCACGACGTCTGTAGGCAATGGGATATGAGTCTTTTCGCTAAGAGCTTTAGCCTTGGAAATTAAATCTTCTTCGCACAAAGACTTACCAACAGCCTTGCCATCAGCAGCTAAAAAGGTATTAGCAATACCGCCACCGACAATTAGCTGGTCAACAATATCAGAAAGTGACTCAAGCACTGTTAATTTAGTGGAGACTTTGGAACCACCAACAATAGCAACTAAAGGTCGCTTAGGTTCTTTTAATGCTTTTCCTAAAGCATCCAGCTCAGCAGCAAGCAAAGGGCCTGCGCAGGCAACAGGGGCAAATTTGCCGACACCATGCGTAGATGCTTGTGCGCGATGAGCGGTTCCGAAAGCATCCATCACATAAATATCACAAAGCTTTGCATAGGCCTTTGACAAAGCCTCATCATCTTTCTTTTCACCAACGTTAAATCTAACATTTTCAAATAACACAACGTCGCCGTCATTCAGACCGTCTGTATCCTGCCAATCTTTTAGTACTGGAATATCTTTACCGAGCAGATCGGACATATGACTAGCAACGGGCGCCAGTGAAAAAGCCTCATCATACTCACCCTCAGTTGGTCGACCCAAATGAGACATAAGCATTACTTTAGCGCCGGCTTCCATAGCATGCTTGATTGTAGGCAATGACGCTCGAATACGTGCATCACTCGTTACCTTTCCATTTTTAACTGGAACATTCAAATCTTCGCGAATCAAAACCCTCTTTCCTTTAAGGTCGAGATCCATCATTTTAAGAACAGACATATAATCTCCCATATAACATTGCGGCCCTGCAAAAAGTCACTTTGCAAGCCAATATCTAGCAACATCGAGCATACGGTTTGCGTATGCCCATTCATTATCAAACCAAGTCAAAACCTTGATCAAACGTCCGCCACTCACTCTTGTCTGGCTACCATCAACAATTGTTGAGTGAGTATCACCAACAAAGTCACTCGACGCTAACGGCTCTTCGGTGTAGTGGAAAATACCAAATTTATCGGCACCAGCCTTTTCGGCTAACAATGCGTTCACATCATTAGTATTAACGGCCATATCTACATACAACGATAACTCTATCGCTGAAACATTAATCGTAGGGACTCGCATAGCAGTCGCAGTTAATTTACCTTTCAAGTCAGGCAAAATACGCTCAACACCTTTCGCCAAACCTGTGTCGACGGGAACCACATTGTTCATCGAGCTTCGAGTACGCCTAAGATCCTGATGATGATAGGCATCGATCGTTGGCTGATCATTCATAGCGGAGTGAATAGTGGTAAGCGAACCAGCTACAATACCGAAGCGTTCATCTATAGCACTCAATACTGGCACAACAGCATTACTAGTACATGACGCACACGAGGCGATTATGTCGCCACTATCTAAGCCAAAATGATTTACACCATAGATCACTGTCTTATCGAAGCTTTCATCACCTGGTTGAGAAACAAGCACGCGCCCGGCACCAGACTCCAAATGACCGGAAACCTGCTTAAGAGAACTAAAGCGACCAGTACACTCCATGACTAAATCTATACCCAGATCCTCCCAAGGAAGCATGCTAGGTTGCGAAAAACGTGTTAAGGCAATTAGGTCGTTCCCGACAACCATCTTCGAGTCACCCTGGACATCAACTGAAAGCGGGAATCTACCAAATGTCGTGTCGTACCGGGTCAAATAAGCAATCGTATCAGCATCTGCAAGCTCATTAATAGCGACAAACTTTATCGAATCGTCACCAACAGAACGGCCTTTCGACCGTTCATAGCTAGCACGCAACAAAGACTGCCCAATACGACCATAGCCATTAATTGCGACACGATAAGTCATTCTGAGCGTCCGATACCTTCAAGGCTCACTATCAGGTCGTGCATTTATAGCAAATCTTCGGCAACATTTAGGATGTTATCAACAGTGAAGCCGAACTCCTCAAACAACTGTCCTGCAGGTGCAGACTCGCCAAAACTATTCATGCCGATCACTCGTCCGTCAATACCCACATACTTGTACCAGTAATCGGCGATCGCTGCCTCAATAGCAATACGCGCAGGAACCTCAAGAGGTAAAACAGACAGGCGATATTCGATATCTTGCTGATCAAAAACATCAGTACAAGGCATAGAAACAACTCGGACATTAA
>NZ_LWGE01001252.1:0-5797 GCF_001635315.1 Oleiphilus sp. HI0123 | reverse complement strand
GTATATCGTTCCATCAGCAATCAACTCATCGACCTGAGCAGTTGATAAACCTGTTAACACCTCTCCCGATTTATCCTGCAGACCAGAAATATTTGTCAGTAGAATAAGTTTTTCTGCTGCTACCGCCTCAGCTACTTTTCCAGCAACCAAGTCAGCATTGATATTATAAGACATCCCATCTTCACCGACTCCGATCGGTGCAATAACGGGTATCACATCACTTTTGGTCATCATATCAATAACCGAGGTATCGACCGACTTGACCTGACCAACATGACCGTAATCTATAATTTCTGGTCGATCAACTTCTGGAGTTATTTTATCGACATGAAGTTTAGTTGCCTTGATCAGGTTTGCATCCTTCCCTGTAAGACCTATTGCCTTACCTCCATTGCTGTTAATAAGAGCAACAATTTCCTTATTCACTTTTCCGCCCAAGACCATCTCGACCACATCCATCGTCTGGCTATCGGTGACACGCATACCATCAACGAAGTGGCTTTCAATATTCAAACGCTCAAGCAAGTCACCTATTTGGGGGCCGCCCCCATGCACAACAATCGGATTGATGCCCACCAACTTCATCAACACAACATCTCTTGCAAAGCTGTTCTTTAAGTCTTCGTTCTCCATGGCGTTGCCACCATACTTAATCACCAAGGTTTTACCTGAAAAGCGCTGAATATAAGGCAGTGCTTTGCTTAATACTGAAGCCACCTGGCCAGCAGATTCTCTTGTTAAACTCATATTTTTCCTAACAAACAATAAAGGTCAGAATGGTTGACCTAAAAATTACATTCAATTGATGGATCGACTATCTGAAGCTGCGTCCTAAATATCGACTTCACTTCTTCTAAAGCTGCCTCATTATCAGCCTCGAACCTCAGAACCAATACGGGAGTGGTATTGGATGCACGACATAAACCCCAGGCATTTGGGTATTCGACTCGTAAACCATCTATCGTGGAAATATTTCCACCAACAAACTGGTCTTTCAAAGCACACAGACTTTCAACGATCATAAATTTAGACTCATCTGTCACACTGATATTTATCTCAGGCGTACTTAAGTCTTCAGGAAAATCGGCAAATACTTCTTCAGAAGAGCGATCTTCAATACCCAAGACTTCTAATAAACGAGCGGCAGCATAGAGACCGTCATCGAAGCCAAACCAACGCTCTTTGAAGAATACATGACCACTCATTTCACCAGCAAGTAATGCCCCGGTTTCTCTCATTTTAGCTTTCATATAAGAGTGTCCGCTCTTCCACATTACCGGGCGACCGCCATAACTGCTAATCAAACCATTAAGGCGTCGAGAGCATTTAACATCAAATAAGATATCTGCTCCCGGGTTACGGGAGACAACGTCTTTGGCGAACAACATCAACAAACGATCAGGCCAAATAATCTTACCTGTATTGGTTACAACGCCCAAACGATCTGCATCGCCGTCGAAGGCTAAACCGATATCCGCATCATGCTCTTGCACTGCGGCAATCAAGTCTCTGAGATTGTCTGGGTTACTAGGGTCAGGGTGATGATTAGGAAAACTACCATCAACCTCACAATGCAATGGAATAACTTCACAACCAAGTTCTTCAATTAGTTGTGGCGCAACCTTCCCGCCCACGCCGTTACCCGCATCCAATACAACTTTTAAAGGCGCAGCAACAGCAATATCATTTAGAATTGTGTCCATGTACTCTTGGGTCACATCGCTATCTGTACATGAACCTTCTCCATGCTCAAAGTCCTGCAACAAGATACGGTTGTAGAGCTTTTGAATATCATCGCCAGCCAAGGTTTTACCATCAAGCATGATCTTAAGGCCGTTATAATTAGCTGGATTATGACTGCCTGTAATCATCACACCACTTCCTGTTTTAAAGTGGTGCGTAGAGAAATATAAAACCGGCGTGGGAACCTGCCCAACATTGACGACATCCAGGCCGGTACTCAAGATCCCGCGGATCAATGAATCCGAGTACGGTACGCTAGAATAACGACCATCAAACCCGACGCATATCGCGTTTTGCCCTTGAAGAAGCGCCTCACTTGCAATAGCTTTACCTATTAACTCTACAAGCCCTTCGTTTAAGGTTTCGTCAACCACACCCCGGATATCATAGGCGCGGAAAATAGTCTGGGGAATATCTATATCCAGACCTTGCACTTCCGAAACCATATCATCTGTATCACCAAGCGCTCCAGAGCCTTCTGCATCATTTAACACATCCAAATCAAGCAAATCATCATCAAACAGAGGCGCATCATCTTCTACGTCATTCGAAACAGGAGCTGTTTTTTTAGACTGCTCTTCTTTTGGCTTATTAGCGGTCTGTTGCACAGACTTCTTCGCACTCGCGGATAAGTGCTTTATGTGTTCAGATACAGCTGACGACATTGCTGTGAACTCTCCAAAGGAGAAGGAGGCACGCCCAGTTTTGCCACCCGAAGCAAGCCCAGCTGCCATTTGACTAACTTGAAGAATATCTTTACGAACACTTAGCATGTTCATCCGAGCGATTAACACTAGCCCAAGAATTAGCACAACACCTACCCCAAGCAAAATAATCATCACCATTATTCGGTCAATCTGTAAGGACTTTCTAGCATCAGGAGCGTAGGTAATTGTGACGCCAGGCACACTGGTAGCACTCTTTAGTTTATTTGCCGAGTTGCCTTTTCCAAAGGATAAGATCGCTCGCCCGGACTGAGATGCCAAAGCCACCTCACCAGCACTTGCCGCCTCACTCTGCTTGAGAGTTGACTCGATGATATTCAACTGAAATATAGCCAGCATAATATCACCAGACAACGCTTGTGATTCACGTTGTTTTACAGGGCTTGCAAACTGAATATACCAAACACCTTCGTTAAAGAAGGGTTCTATTAATAAGCTCTCTTTCTTTAGCGAACGCCTCAGCAAGTCGATACTGGCAAAAGAAAGCGCTGGGTTATTTTGTCGCAAACTTTCTAGCTTGGAACTAGGCACCTGATAAACAGCATCAAGCTCTGCCCAAAAGCTCTTAAGTTGACGACTTGATAAGCCTTCTTCGCCAGAATCTTGTAAAGATATATTGGCTACACTTCGCTTTTTCGCATCTATGTAAGCATTAAAACTTTGAGCCAGAGAGTCTAGACGCTGTTGATCTACCTCTGCATTAAATGCAATTTCATTTTGACGTAGCGAGAACTGGTCAATTAAAAAATACGATACAGTCAAGCCTATCAACACAAGTAAGGCCGGTTGGTATATCCACGATACCAGGCTTTTTCCTACTTTTGTTTTCTTTGAAGATTTGACTTTCTTCGCAGGCTTCTTGGCTGCCGCCTCTTCTTTAGTGCTATCTTTGACAACCGTATCTTTCTTTTTGAACATGCTCAAGCTCTCACTCTATTGTTACTATGCTCTGCCAGTCGAACCAAAACCGCCCTCACCGCGAGCACTTTCCGTAAATTCTTCAACAACCTCAAATTGCGCCTGAACAACCGGCACAAGCACTAACTGCGCAATGCGTTCACCAACCTCAATAACAAAGTTTGAGTTCCCCCGGTTCCAGCAAGAAACCATTAACTGCCCTTGGTAATCTGAGTCGATCAGGCCTACCAAGTTGCCCAAAACAATACCATGTTTATGCCCAAGTCCGGATCGCGGTAATATCATCGCAGCCAGATTCGGATCTTCGATATAAATAGACAACCCTGTAGGTAACAAAACGGTTTCACCAGGAGCCAGCTCTATGCTTTTATCTAAGCAAGCCCTTAAATCTATTCCAGCAGAGCCTTGAGTTGCGTATTCTGGCATGGGGATTTCTGAACCCAAGCGTTCATCCAAGATTTTTACCTGTAGTGTTTGTCGCGTCATTATCAGATCTTCTCAATATTTATTTACTGTCGACATAAGTTTAGATGCTTCTTTCGCTTTGTATATGCGAGTTTCGCTAAGAAGCGCTTCCATCCATTTTTTTTGCTATATCCTTTACTATTTCTTCAGCTAAAGAGGCTTTGGACTGCTTAGCGCAAGCCTTTTCATCTTGCGCAGTAATTATCCATGCCTCATTCTGATCACTGTTAAAGCCTATCTCGGGCTTGGATACATCATTCGCTATAATCATATCCAAGTTCTTACGCTTAAGTTTGTCTCTGGCATAATCCAACACATCATGTGTTTCTGCAGCAAAACCAACGGTAAAAGGACGTGACTTTAATGAGGAAACTGTCGCTACAATATCCGGATTTTGCTCTAAGGTAATAGTCATCGACTCGCCTTCATCAGGCTTCTTCTTTATTTTCTTTGTTTGTATCGTCTGAGGCCTGTAGTCCGCCACCGCTGCACACGCAATGAAAATATTATTTGAACCGCCAAGCTGTGCCAAAACAGTATCCCTCATTTCTACTGCTGACAATACATTCAAACGCTCAACTCCATCGGGCGCGTCAAGTTTTGTCGGGCCAGAAACCAAGGTAACCTTTGCCCCTGCACGAACACAACTTTCAGCAAGTGCATAGCCCATTTTCCCCGAGCTGTGATTACTAATATAGCGGACCGGGTCAAGCGCTTCCTGTGTTGGTCCGGCAGTGATCACTACCTTACGCCCAGCCAATAAGCTAGATGGTTCTTTAGTAATTAATATCTCTAGCGACTCACACAGCTCCGCGGGCTCTAACATTCTGCCAGGACCGACATCCCCACAGGCTTGTTCTCCCTGTGCTGGCCCCAGGATTGTCACTGCAGACCCCAGAGTTTTAGTCAATTCAGAAATATTCCGCCGAGTCAGTGGGTTCAACCACATAGCCTGATTCATTGCAGGCGCCAGGAATACCTGAGCAGTACTAGCCAACAGCAAAGTATTAAGCAAGTCGCCCGCCATACCTTGAGCATATCTCGCTAAAAAGTCAGCTGTGGCTGGAGCAACCAAGATAAGATCTGGCCATTTTGCCAGTTCAATGTGACCCATTCCTGCTTCTGCATCGGAGTCTAACAGTTCAGTTTGGACGGGGTTACCAGACAAAGCCTGCAGGCTAAGTGGGGTAATAAATTGCTGAGCTCCCCTACTCATCACAACACGTACTTGTGCGCCAGCCTTAACGAGCTGCCTGCACAGGTCTGCAGATTTGTAAGCTGCGATACCGCCGGTTATCCCAAGTAATATCTTTTTGCCGCTCAGTTTGGAGCTCATACCTACTTCCCTTCACGATAAAAGCGAAAAGATACCACTCATAGCCCTCGATTTCACGCTAAACCAAGAGTTTATTAGGAGTTCGGCGTCAAGCACTCTCATGCGAACTGCTCACTCTGCATTTTTTACAGGCAAAAAAAAGAGCGCTAAAAAGCGCTCTTTTTCAATAAGCTGATACCACGAGGGTAGCATGCTCATCGAGAGAAATTACATAGGAGTAACGTTCTCAGCTTGTGGACCTTTCTGACCAGTACCAACTGTAAATTCTACAGTCTGACCTTCAGCAAGAGTCTTGAAGCCATCAGATTGAATAGCGCTGAAGTGTACAAACACGTCTGGGCCATTTTCCTGCTCGATGAAACCAAAACCTTTAGATTCGTTGAAAAACTTAACTTTACCAGTAACTCTATCTGACATAATCATATCCTGACTAAAAAACTAAAACATAAAATCGCCGAAAAACTGGATATAACTTATGCTTACCGGGTTGAACACTATTACTAGCAAGTCTAAACACAGAACATAAAAAAATAGCCGGGCTTTCTAGGCTGCCTGCAGTATACTCTATTAAATCTTAAATACAAACCTCATACATAAAGAGTCACAAAAA
>NZ_LWGE01001251.1:0-5144 GCF_001635315.1 Oleiphilus sp. HI0123 | reverse complement strand
CTACATGTTCGATTACTTCTTCAATCGTATCCCAACGACCCAGCTCAACCATTGACAAGAAAGAGGCTGACAAAACACCCATTTCCAGTTCTGCTTTTGTAATTGAACTATACGACTCAATAGCAGTTAAATCTGCTGGCGCCAAACGCATCGCACCAGCATCTAGATCTAGCAAGTCTTCAATGTGAGCGATAGATTCCTGAATACTATCAGCTGTCAAACCAATAGATTTAGCCTCCGCATGAACTGCCGCCATATGCGTTAATGGGCTAAGATGAACATTATACTCCCGCCCTGCCACAATACCTGAAGCAACCGAGCGCAAACTAAAGCCAGACCCTGGGTTAAAGCTTTCACCAAAAGAAACGCCTTGCCCATCATTATCAATACAACCTTCCGTTGTATCGCACTTCATTCTGGTTCGACTATCAGCTGTCACTTCGACAACAACTGAGCCTTGTGAAATTTCCTGCTCAAGATTAAAGGTGTAGCGACCATTAGAGTCTGTTCTGACTGGACTCACCATTGGATTAACAGAACGAATAGTCTTGCCACCCTGCTCTTCTACTGAGTATAAGTTTACCAAGCCTTCTGAAACGACCCCTTTTATAGCGGTACCGCTAATCGTTGTAGTCACGGTATTGGTATTACCATCATCCGGAGTGGAATTTGACTCTTCACTGCCGCCACCAGAACCACAAGCCGTTAAAAGAATGGCCACACTTGAAGCTAATAGGTTCTTTGTAAGAGCGGCAATTCGCTTTTCACCAGTGTTGAGGAAAAATGTATGCATGAGAAGATTCCACTATTAAATTTCGATCTTGAGTAAGGAAATCTTAGCGCCAGAACACTTAAATTGACGGATAAAAATCATTATTTAGCAACAAAAAGCGTCAACTTTTCGACAAATGATAAAAAATGTGAAATCGATGACAGGTGATACAGCACAAAGTTCACAAAAAATCCGCCAGAGTCTAAGAAACAAGCACTAGGAGTTTTTATTTATTTGTGCTCGAGAAGCTGCTTTACAGGTTTGAATGAACGCCGATACAGATTATTGACGCCTAATTGACGAAGCGCTTCTAGGTGCGCTTTAGTGGGGTAGCCTTTATGCTGTGCAAGGCCATAACCTGGATATTCCTTATCCAACTCTTTCATTTCTCTATCCCTTGAAACTTTTGCGATAATTGAAGCAGCCGCAATACAAGCAACTCGTGAGTCACCCTTTACCACTGCTTCACTAGGAATATTTAGTTGAGGGCAGCGATTGCCGTCAATCAAAACATATTCCGGTTTTATTGAAAGCGATTCGACCGCTCTTTTCATTGCCAACATCGATGCATGCAAAATATTGATTTCATCAATTTCTTCGACACTGGCCCGAGTAATGCTACACGCTAATGCTTTTTCATGAATCTCATCAAACAACATCTCGCGTTTTTTTTCAGAAAGTTTCTTTGAGTCAGCCAAACCTTCAATAGGGTTTGCTGGATCGAGAATAACTGCGGCAGCTACGACTGGCCCAACTAAAGGCCCACGACCCACCTCATCTACACCAGCAAGCAGCTCACCATTATACTGACAAACAAAAGCTTCATATTCCTTAGTCACAATACTTCCTTATTTGCCACTTTCTATCAGCTTAACTACCGCGTCAGCGGCTTGTTCACTTGCATTTAACTTCAAGCTTTTATGCAGTTCACTAAACGACTCTTGAGTTTCAGTTGCCTTAGAAGGTAAAAAGCGCTCCATTACCTGCTTTCCAATTAATTCTGGCTGAGCATCATCCTGAACTAGCTCGGGAACAAGCTCTCGACCAGCCAGCAAATTAGGCAATGATATGAAAGGAGCCTTCAGTAAGCGCTTCATAATATAGTGCGTAATCTTGGAGACACGATAGGATACAACCATTGGACGATTTACCAGCATCGCTTCGAGCGTTGCAGTGCCCGACGCCAATACAATCACATCACTTGCAGCCATCACCTCACGCGAGCGACCTGAAATCAAGGTTAGCGGCAGGTTTACCTCGCAATCGTCTAACAAGGATAAAATTTGCTCTTTGCGCGCCTCATTAACATAAGGTAAAACAAATTTGATATTGGGGTCGCGCTCATACAACCAACACGCAGTATCAAGAAAGCTCTTACCTATATAAGAAATCTCACCTGCTCGACTTCCGGGAAGCAGTGCTACCAGTTTCGCATTTTGATCCAAGCCCAAAGCCTCACGAGCCGAGCTTTTATCTGAATGTTCTGGAATGCTGTCAGCCAGAGGGTGACCAACAAATCGTACTGCAACGTCATGCGCTTTATAAAATTTTGCCTCAAACGGAAAGAGAGTCAACATCAGATCGACTGCACGCGCTATTTTAAAAATACGCTTCTGACGCCATGCCCAAACAGAGGGGCTAACATAATGACCGGTTTTCAAGCCCTTTTTGCGCAAGGCCAATTCCAAGCCTATATTGAAGTCAGGGGCATCAATGCCAATAAAAGCATCCGGGCGTGATTTTAGAAAATGTTGTTTTAGGCGACGCCGAATACCAATCAGCTCAAAAATACGCCCAAGCACCTCAACAAGCCCCATAACAGAAAGCCGTTCCATTGGTACATGAGAGTTAAAACCCTCAGCTAGCATTAAAGGGCCACCAATACCTTCGAACCGAGCATTGGGATAACGCTTAAGCAGGGACTTGATCAAACCCGCACCTAAAATATCTCCGGAGGCTTCACCGGCTACCATTGCGATAGTCACTGGACGTTCAGATACAACGTTATCTGAAAGTTGTTCTTGAACCGATTGGTGTTCTTCAGCGCTACCCTTCATATCAGCCTAACGAATAATGCCCCGAGATGAGTTCTTGATACTTTCAACGAAGTGAGCAACATGTGCAGACGAAGCCGCTGCCTCTTCTAGCTCAATAAGCGCATCCTTCAAGTTCAAGCCTTGACGATAGATAACTTTATAGGCACGCTTTAGCTCCCGAATATCATCAGCGGTAAACCCTCTTCGCTTCAAACCTTCGGTATTCAGACCATGAGCCGAGGCAGATTGACCACTAGCCATGACAAAAGCAGGAATATCACGTAGAACAATACTCCCGCCAGCACTCATACTATGCGCCCCGATCTTACAGAACTGATGAACCATCGTTCCGCCACCCAAAATCACATTGCTTGCAACATGAACATGGCCCGCCAGGGTTGTGCTATTAGCAAAAATACAGTTATCACCGATAACACAGTCATGCGCTACATGTACATAAGCCATGAAGAGGTTATCACTACCAATGATCGTTTCCGACTGGTCCTGAGTAGTACCGCGATGAATAGTACAGTTTTCACGAATAATATTATTATCGCCAATAATTAATCGGGTAGGCTCTCCAGCATATTTTTTATCCTGGCACTCTTCTCCAACACTGGCGAACTGAAAGATCTTGTTATTCCGACCAATCGTTGTCGGCCCTTTAACAACCACATGAGAAAGTATCTGTGAACCTTCCCCTATCTCGACACCTTCACCAATATACGACCAAGGACCAACTTCCACACCAGCACCAATTATTGCCCCCTTTTCTACTATTGCTTGAGGGTGAACTTTAGTGTCTGAATGGATTTTGGCATCAGGGTGGATTGTCATTAACGTTCTCGCTCCGCTGTCATAATTTCTGCAATACAAGCAACCTCACCATCTACATATGCAGTACAGTCAAACTTCCAGATGTTATGCTTTGCTGCAATCAAATGAGATTCTAGTACCAGTTGATCGCCCGGAACAATTGGCCTTTTAAAGCGCGCTTTATTTGTTCCGGCAAAATAGTGTATTAAGTTTTCACTTGGCTTTTTGTTAGTCGTAATAAAGCCGAGTATGCCTGAAACCTGCGCTAGTGCCTCCAGCACAAGCACACCAGGCATGATTGGTTGATCAGGGAAATGTCCTTGAAAGTAGTTTTCGTTTACCGTCACATTTTTAAAGCCCTTGATCCACTCTCCAGCTTTAACCTCTGTAACTCGATCCACTAATAAAAAAGGGTAGCGGTGAGGAAGATATTCTTTAACGTCATTGATATCCATAATCATGAGATTCGACTCTTTTAAAGCAAGTTCAGGCAGTATCGCCAGCAGATCAAAACTATTTACTTGTCGGCAACAATCTTCTCTAATGCTTTTAAACGACCAGCCATTTTATCGAGCTGCCGAAGTCTTGCAATACTTTTCCGCCATTGAGCATTAGGCTGAACGCCCGTTCCAGACGAATACACGCCAGGCTCACTCAAGCTTTTTATCACCATCGTCATTGCAGTGATATGCACATCGTCAGTTATCGTTAAATGACCCGCTATACCACTTGCGCCGCCGATAACACAGTTCTTTCCGATCGTCGTACTCCCCGCAACAGCACAACATGCTGCCATGGCAGTATTTTCGCCAACACGGACATTGTGAGCAATTTGAATCTGATTATCGAGCTTAACGCCCTTCTCGATTACTGTATTGTCCAAAGCTCCACGATCAATGGCCGAATTAGCCCCGATTTCGACATCGTCCTCAATTACAACACCACCTAGCTGAACTATTTTTTCCCAGCCTCCCTTATTAGGAGCAAAGCCGAATCCATCTGAGCCTATCACGACACCACTATGAATAATGCAGCGCGCACCAATCGTCACGCCGTGATAGATATTGACGCCTGGATAAAGTCGAGTGCATTCACCTATCCGCGAGTCATCAGAAACTGTCGTATTTTCACCAATTACACAACCAGCCCCTAAGAAAACACCTTTACCAATTACTGCGCCAGCTCCCACAAAAACGCCTTCAGCGACCTCAGCAGTGTCATGCACAACAGCCGAAGGGTGGATATCTGAACCCGCACTAAGGTCAAGCTGGGTACTGTCCCACAAGTGAGTTAAACGCGCATACGCCAGGTAAGGGTTATCATGAATAATCAAATCTGCATCGTATGCTTCGGCTACCTGAGGGGTAACAATCACGGCACCGGCCTGGCTATCCGCTAAATATTTCTCATAGGCAGGATTCGCTAAAAAGCTTAAATCACCTGACTTAGCCGACTGCAGAGTCGAAAGGCCCGAGATGCTTATCGACGCATCACCTCGAACCTCTCCTTCCACATAGTCC
>NZ_LWGE01001250.1:0-5144 GCF_001635315.1 Oleiphilus sp. HI0123 | reverse complement strand
ATTGACGCAAACCGAAGGTTTGGTTTCCAGGTTTCGTGCATTGGACAATCGACTTAATTCTCAGATGGAAAATATTGACGTAGAGCTGGCGGCCTCGGTTGCTGCGATCAATAGTTTGTCTCAAGGTTTGGCCGAATTGAATCAGTCTATTGCTGTTGCAATTGGTGCAGGGCAGGGTGATTTACCCAACAATTTATTAGATGCTCGGGATGAAGCTTTACGAGAGCTATCTGAATACGTAAACGTAGCAGTTTTTCCTACAGGAGCAGATGGTCAGGTCAACGTATTTGTGGGAAATGGTCAGCCTCTTGTTTTAGGAAGCTCTTCAAATCAGTTGGATGTGACTTTAAACCCTAGTGACACTGAACGAAAAGAAATTGTTATGCAGGTTAATGGTCGCTCTCAGATAATTAGTAATGAGCTGACCGGCGGAAAAGTAGGTGGGCTTCTAGACTTTAGAGACAATGAACTTACAACAGCAGTTAATAGTCTCGGTCGTATAGCTATGGTTTTGTCAGACACCGTCAACAAGCAGCATGGCTTGGGTATGGATCTGGAAGATAATTTAGGCGGCCTATTCTTTAGGGATGTTAATGAGGAAGTGTTGGCACGAAGCCGCGTTCTGGGAAATAGTACCAATGCTGAACCTCAAGATCATAGTATGCAGGTTAACATCATTGATGCGACCGAGTTGACAACCAACGATTACGACCTGAAATTTGAAGGTCCATCGAGCAACGATTATACCCTGTTCATCGCAGGTACAAATAATGTTGTGACCAAAGGGATACTACCTGGAATTTTTCCGGCTAGTGTTGAAGTCGATGGTTTTCAGCTGCAGTTTAATTCCGGCACTTTCAAGGTTGGTGATCGTTTTGTTATTAAACCCACAAAAAATGGTGCAGAGGATATAGGCGCAGAAATTGACAGGGTTGAAGCGATTTCTTTCGCCGCCCCAGTTCGTGCGGATGCTAACCTGGGTAATACCGGTAATGCGAATATTAGCCTTGGGACCATGCTTGATGTAGAGAGCCCACTGACTAACGCAACCTTGCCTATCTTTGCTACCGAAGGGCAGTTGTCTCCACCCTTGGAAATTGAGTTTATTACTGACACCCGATTTCAAGTATTGAATGTGTCTGATCCGGCTAATCCGATACCGCTTACGCCAGCGATGAATAACCTATTGTACAACCCTGGTATTACCAATACGATTTTCACCTCTGACCCAGGAGAAATGCGAGTTTCGGCATTGGGAAGCGATACCTTTCAGGTTGGAACGCCAGCGGCGAGTACTGGCACTTTGGTTAATGGTTTTGGTGCTCAAAACCTAACTATCTTGAAGCGTGATACTGAGACGGGTGTCGTTAACTCTCAGGTTCTGGGAATAACGGCGAACAGTTCTGCAAAGGAAATTGCTGATAGCTTACAGGCTGTTCAAGGGATTCAGGCAAATGCTTATACCCAGGTTCGTTTGGATAATTTCGTTGATGCGGCCAATGGTACAGACCTTGGCTTCGTCATCAATGGTGAAACCATTACCATTCCGGCAGGTAGTATTTCGACTCAAGATGACCTGGCTAGTTTGATTAATGAAAACACGACTTTGCAGGATTTGGATATCTATGCTGTAAGTGATGGCAATGACGTTGAAATTCATGCCAGTAACGGTATTGATATTGTTGTGTCTGTCACTGGTGCGGCAGGTGACAGTGTCAATGTCAGTGCTGTGGATCCTTATAACCCGGGCGCATTTTCAGCGGATACAGAAACGGTGATAGCGGGAAATGGTGTTTCTGTCGGTGGCGCGGTTGACGTAACACTTGCGGATGGCATCAGCTTTACCTCTGACGTCGATAGTGTTTTTGAACGGGCACCCGTAGGGCAGTCAATTTACCTCGGGTTTCAGTTCGAGATTAAAGGCCAAGCTGAGGCGGGTGATAGTTTCAGAATAGATTACAACACAGGTGGTGTCTCGGATAACCGCAATGCTTTAGCCATGGCTGGGTTGGAAAGTGCAGGGACGGTTCAAGGTGGTGTGATTAGCTATGGTGAAGCCTATTCACAGATTATTGAAGAAATTGGCACAGTAACCAATCGGGCACGTCTGGAAGCTGATTCTGCGAAAGCCTTATTGGTTCAGTCTGAAAACAATAGAGAGTCTATCTCTGGTGTTAACCTGGATGAAGAAGCGGGTAAGCTGGTGCAGTTTCAGTCTGCTTATAACGCATCGGCACAAGTTGTATCGGTTGCCAGAGAGCTTTTTGATACGCTATTGAATGCCTTTAGATAGAGTTTAATTGAAGATAGAGTTGGGAAAAACAGGGGTGGTTTAAGTACCATCAAGTGACGCTTATGAGAATATCAACGCAGCAGCTTTTTAACCGTGGTCTGGAAGCGATTCAGGATGTTCAGTCTGATCAGCAAAAGACACAGTTACAAATATCGACGGGCAAGAAAGTCTTAACGCCTGCGGATGACCCGGTTGCTTCAACTCGAATTTTGGAGCTGAATCAGGAACTGGAGCTAAACTCTCAGTTTCAACGGAATATTGAACTGGCTCGTGGTCATTTAAACTTGCAAGACGACTTACTTGGTAGTATCAACTCAGTTGTCCAGCGTATTCGTGAATTGACGGTGACCGCAGGGAACGGTGTTCTAAACAAAAGTGATTTATCGGCGATTTCAACCGAGGTGAAGGAACGCTTGTCGCAACTTGCGGGTTTGATGAACTCACAAGATGCCAGCGGTGAATATTTATTTAGTGGCTTTCAGGGTGGTACGGAGCCCTTTCAGCAGAATGTTTCGGGTACTTACGTTTATCAAGGAGATGAGGGGAGACGTTTTGTTCAGGTCGAGCCAAATGTTACAATTGCTTCATCTGAAAATGGCAAACAAATATTTCAAGATATTGCTGTTGATAAAAATACCTTCTATACCGCTGCAAACCCTCATAACCAAGCTGTACCAGAAGCCAGAATCACGACGGGGCAAGTGATAGATCAAGAGCTTTATGACCAGTTTTATCCTGGTGATATGATAGTGACTTTCACCTCGCCTTCAGAGTTTAACGTGACTGACAAAGCGACGGGTAGATCTTATCTGGCCAATCAGGCTTATTCACAGAATGATCCGATTGTCGTCAATGGCGTTCAATTTGAGATAACCGGCACGCCTACTGCGGGTGATAGCTTCTTTATCGAATCAACTGAAAAGCAGGGCGTTCTGTCAACGATTGAGAAGTTTATCTATACCTTGGATAACTTTACTGCCACAGAAGAAGGTCGAGCGACTTTTGATGCGAACCTGGAAAGTGCCTTGATAAACCTGGATAGCGCTGAAACCTCTATTCTAGAAGCTCGAAGCCAGATTGGTGCACGTCTGAACACTGTTGAAACAACAGAGGAACAGCTTAAGGATGTGGAGCTTCTAACAGAGCAAACTCTGAGCGACCTAGAATCGGTTGACTATGCGGAAGCCGTCAGTTTGTTGTCCTTACAGCAGTTCACTTTGGAAGCTGCCTACTCCTCTTATTCTCAGGTGTCTTCACTTTCCTTATTTGATCGCTTATAAAGCGGTGGCTTTTAAGCTTTCTTCTTTGGCGCTCTGCTCCAGATGAGCGATGCAAGCCTGTAGGGTTCGGCTTACCTGAGTTTGGTCCCTAATCATGGCCAGTTTTGGCCAGGTGCAGCGTTCACCCATTTTCAAGATATAGTCTCTTTCTGAAGGGCTAGGGTTCTTCATGAACTTGGTATACCAGGAAGGCGGAAATTCAGGGTGGATATTGATGTCGCCCAAATAGTCCTGATCAAGCATCAAGGAAGCGTGATTTAGCCAAGAACTCCAAGCCTGAGAGTGAAACCGACGCTTCCCCAACTTAAGTAGAGCCTTTCCTTGAGAAAAGCTACTGCTGACCAATAGGTCGGCAAGGAAGGCTGCAAGACCATCATCCTGACGTTGAGAGACAAAAGGCACAATATGTGGGTTGGCCTGGCTGACTATAAAGTAGTTTGCATTGTGAAGCCGGCTCATTCTTTGCCTCGGAATATCGGTAGCAAAAGAGCCGTCATACCAGCGTTCACCTTTTAGATAGGCCTGCTTTTCCCCAAGGGCGTTCTTCTCATAGAGCTGGCAGGGAGGAAACAAACCAGGGACAGAGCATGATGCTTGTGCTGCGGATGCGACAAAAACACTTGGTGCAGTTTGGTAGTTCAGAATTCTTGGCTTTTGGCCTGTTCGGGCAGGTGAAATTGTAATGCTTACGTTTCGGCCGGTTTTTTTAAAGGCTTCTTCAAAAGTCATTAATCCGACGTTGTGTTCAACGCAGCTGCGCAGTTGCTCTGGGTCGAGTAATGATTGCTGTTGCCAAATACCTTTAAGCGGTAAACGCTTCAAAGGGCTGTAGTTACTTTCCTCGGGCTTACCTAGAAGAGTAAGTACTTCCTTATTTGTGTGAGTAGCCAGCATGCCCGCTGTGATTGCTCCCATACTGCTACCAGATATGATGGAGGGGAGGAGCTTGTGATTGATGAGTGTTGCGACCACGCCTATATGATAAATACCGAAGGTTCCACCGCCACTTAGCATTAAGGCAGGGCGACCAAAATTATGCTCGGCCTGTTTGAACTGGGCGAGCTTGTCTTTTGTCGAGATGCTATCGATCTCAGATTCGCAGAGTATCTTTAACGCTTTATCGATCAACTTTAAGTAATTGCTAACGAGGGTCTTGGTTCCTGTGTAGGCGGGTTGATAGAGCTTGGGTTTACTGAGTTCCGCGGTGGTTCGATACAGGCTTTCCTGAATATAGGGAATCAGCTTCAAATAATCTTTATTTTCTAGCAGTTCAGAAATTGTTTGATAATGTCCCTGCAGCACTTTGTATGGGTAGTGTTTAGACTCAGGTTTTTTTTGCCAGTCATAACTGCCGTTAAGCTTATCGGCTTTCGAGGCAGCGGTGAGCCATTGCTCATAAGTTTGTGCCTCGCTCATAGTTTGCTGCAATTTGCTTATATCTGACATTTTTGTGTTTACGCTTGTAAGCTAAAAAAATATATTTGCCTATCGCATAATCAATGTCAAACGCTTATTCCTGAGCATTGATGTAAATCAATAGGCTTTTAACGCTGATAATTTAGGGGTAGGAT
>NZ_LWGE01001249.1:0-3795 GCF_001635315.1 Oleiphilus sp. HI0123 | reverse complement strand
TAATTTCAGGGTAATCAATTTGCTGCTCGCAGCCTTCGTATATCTCTTTCAAACCATCTGGCCTACCAAGCTCATTCCATACTGTTAGAACCCTTTCTTTCTGATCTTCTGAAGTGAGGCTGGATAACTCTACATCTTCGCCATGAAGAGCTAAGCGAAAAAGATGACTTTTGATCGTTGACACATTTAGTTCACGCGCTTCAGCAATTTCTGTGATCGTTTTGCCTTGTTTGTATAGATCTAAGGTCTCAATATTAGTAGCGGTCAAACTAGGGACAGTAAACTCACTAGAATTATTTTGTTTTGTGGTATGTATTCGCGTGTATTCGGGTGCAAATTCCTTCCCTTCAGTTTCGAACTTGATCACGACAGGCAAAAAACTATCAGCAAATTTATCAACTTTAAGCTGCCCAATACCTTTGATATTTATCAGGTCAGCTGATGTTTTTGGCAATTGCAAAACGATCTGCTGCAAGTCTGCATTCGAAAACACGGTAAAAGCAGGGAGAGACATCTCAGTAGAGATTTTATACCTCAAGCCCTTTAACTCTTCTAGTAAAACCATCTCGTGTTCAGAAAGATCTCTATCAACAAATTTCTTATCTAGTTTTTTCTTTAACTTTTTCTTTGGAGCGTTTTTCACAACTTTCGAAAGTTTCTGAGGCTTAGTAATTCCATTAGCCGAAATATATTCAGCAATCATCTTCACGAATACATCACTATATTTTTCTAATTTGCTCTCTCCGACGCCGCTTATACTACTAAAATCGTCCTTCGAGGAAGGCATATTAATAGCCATGTCTTTCAAAGACGCATTGTTGAAAATCGTGTAAGCAGGTAAATCAGCCTCCTTTGCAATCTTGTTGCGTAGCTCTTTGAGTTTCTCGAGCAAAGTGATTTGCTCTTTAGATAAGTCTGCATCCATAGCAACTTGCTCTACTACTTTCTTCGCCTTTGGATCAGCGAGCCTAGACAGTAATACTTTAGTTTCCCCCTTCAAGACATCATTAGACAGGCTTGTGAGCTGCAGTACATTTCTATTAGAGAAATCAATACCGAGGTATCCTCGATCTATCAACTGGGTGATATATTGAATCCAATCTTTCCAAGACAAGTCAGCGCCAGCGCCATATGTCTTAATTTGATTAAATCCTTCTTCAACAAGCTCACGACGCTTCGATCCACGCAAAACATCAACAAGCATATTAGCCCCAACTGACTTTCCTAGACGATTTAGTCTAAGGCACGCAGAAATTGCTTTTTGTGCAATCAAAGACCCATCGAAAGTTGTTGGAGGGTTTAAGCAGTGATCACAATGGCCACAATGTGCCTCTTTATATTCACCAAAGTAATTAAGAACAAAGTTTGTGCGGCAGCTAGAGGTCTGCGTGAATTCCCACATGCGATCTAGTTTTGAACGTTGAACGTTTCGATGTGACTGATTGGGTATATCATCAACAAACTTATTGAGTGTTGTCATATCATTATACCCTGCGAACAATAGAGCTTCTGCAGCTTCACCATCGCGGCCAGCTCTACCAATCTCTTGATAGTAGCTTTCAATATTCTTTGGCAGATTGTGATGAATAACCCAACGAATATTCGGTTTGTCGATACCCATACCAAATGCTATCGTCGCGCAAATAATCTGTATCTCATCCTTAATAAACTGATCTTGAACGCGAGCTCTTTCTCCGCTTCCCATTCCCCCGTGGTAATAAGCAGCAGCAATCCCTTCTTGTTGCAACTTCGCCGCGACTTGTTCAGTGTTCTTTTTGCTAAGACAGTAAACAATACCCGCTTTCCCCTCTCGTGCTTTCACAAACTTCTTAATTGTCTCTATACGCTTTTTCGCAGGCAACACATCAATTTCTATGTTCTTACGTTCAAAACTAGATAAGAATGTTTTTGCTTCGTAAATGCCAAGCTGGATTTTAATATCTTTTTGCGTGGCCGCATCAGCTGTCGCAGTTAAAGCCACAACAGGAATATTTGGGAATAATCTTATTAATTGGCTAAGTTGCGTGTACTCAGGTCTAAAGTCATTTCCCCACACCGAGACACAATGCGCCTCGTCTATCGCAATCTGATCGACCTTGATAGATTGAATCCATTGCATAAATCCCCAGGTAAGTGCCTTTTCTGGTGACACATATAGTAATTTGATATCACCGTAAGCTACACGCTCTTGAATAATTTGGATATCAGCCTCGCTACATGAACTATTCAAAGCTTCTGCTTTAATTCCATTCTCCTTTAGAGAAGAGACTTGGTCTTGCATAAGTGCAATAAGTGGAGATATGACTATTGTTAAACCTTCTAAAAGTATGGCCGGCAGCTGATAACAAATAGACTTACCGCCACCCGTTGGCATAATTACTAAACTAGATTCATGGTTGAGCGTACGATTTATGACGTCTTCTTGATTTAAGCGAAAAGAATCGTATCCGAAATACTTCTTTAAGGTTTCGTGCGTGCTAGTTGTCTTGATATCCATGTTAAATAACCGTGTTCTTTATAGTAATGAAGCTCTAACCTACCGCCATAGTTTTCAAATACCTTACAAGCCAAGTAGGTTGTATCGCGTATGTCGTAACGCTTGAGATAATCTTACGAGTTAAGAGCTATGTCAGTTAGGGACATTAGACGGACAGTTAATCTGAGATTCCATATGCTGAGCATATTCATAAAGTTCTCGATAAGCTTCCTCGCCTTCGGATATCGTTTTAATGTAATAATTTCTAACTACCAGCGCGGTAATACTAGAGGTAAAAAGTATCACAAGAATATCGGTGATCAGTTCTGCTAATTGCATTTTGACACCTCTTTCTGACTATCAATTATTTCCTTTTTATTGTTAAGCAGCCGAGGAACAACGACTAGGTCTAAATGATACTTTGCTAACTCCTTCAGTGTGAAAGCCTCTGCATTCTTTAGAATCTGCTCCAAAGCCTTATACTTTTCAAACCACTCTCGATCACTGGCGGGATAGAAAGTATTTACAAAGTCTGCACCGTCTTCGATAACGACCCTAACTTTTGCATTATTAAAGTCGACAAGTTCAGCCCAATAATGCCCTCTACCCTCAAACCCATCAACATATCCCATTTTTAGAAGACGAATCGTATCGTTTTCACGGACCTCTCCACTTAATTTAGACTGATTTAATATCCCATAACGTAAAGCTAATGTTCTATTCGGATGCCCAAAACATTTATACAGTAAAGGTTCATCCTTACAAGAAAATCTGCGCGAGACCGCTGACTTAGCAATTTCTTTGCTTAGGCCAGACGAGTCATACCTATCAGTACTTGCATTCTTTGCGATCTTTAGGAATAAAAAGGGCACAAGTCCTATTAATATCGCAATTGGTAGAAATACCAACATTATTCGAACAACATCAATCATTTTTTAATCTCCATATAATTTTTGAACCGATGAACTTACTTTCATCTAGGCGGCTTTTAAATCCTTTAGTGTGCTTTCAACACTGCAGTGGTTCACAATCCGTGATTTAGCTTGGTAAGACAGGATATACCTATTTAACTCGCTTAAATTAAGCACTGGCACATTCCCTGAATGTCTAACTCGTACAGAAGAATCTTGGTTCGAGAATACAACCACACCTTGAACCCACGCTCGGCCGTTCTTTTTCTTCAAATCATCAGAAAGTAACCAAACGAGCTTCTTAACTTGTGCGATTGGGTTACGCATCGTTTTAGAATAAGGCGTACCGCCTCGACCTACCTTTTGTACATGCCAATCTATCACCTTCTGTTCCATAAATTGAGCCGT
>NZ_LWGE01001248.1:0-3297 GCF_001635315.1 Oleiphilus sp. HI0123 | reverse complement strand
TTCAAAACTTATATTTATTTATCTGAAATCTATCAGTATTACGATGTGGGCTAAGAGATCACGAATCTAGTTCAAGCCTCACTAAACGCCTATCGCTAACTAAGTGTAGCGCTAAATTCGAATTTTTCCTTCGAAAACAGTCATAGCGGGGCCTTCCATCATTAACGGTGAGCCGACGCCCTGCCACTCAATTTTTAGATTACCGCCAGGCAAGCGAACCTCAACTGGCGATTCCAGCACACCTCGGCTTATTCCAGCGGCAACAGCCGCACACGCACCGGTACCACAGGCCAAGGTTTCACCCACACCTCGCTCGTAAACGCGTAGTTGGATAAAGCGCTTATGTACTATTTCCATAAAACCAACATTCACACGCTCTGGAAAGCGTTCATGCGCTTCAATCAATGGTCCTAAATGCGCAACCTGCTGATCACTCAATTCAGGCACCTGCAAAACAGCATGAGGGTTGCCCATAGACACCGCAGAAATCTGCAAGGGTTCACCATCGACATCGATGCTGTAACTATCTGCTGGAGCATCCGCTGTAAATGGAATACTTTCTGGGTCGAATACTGGTTCGCCCATGTCTACAAGGACGCGACCATCATCATTGACCTTTAACTCAATATCGCCTTTTTTTGTTTCGACCCGAATACTATCTTTGTTGCTTAGCTTCTTCTCGCGCACGAAGACTGCGAAACACCTGGCACCGTTACCACACTGCTCAACTTCTGAACCATCGGCATTAAAAATTCGATAGCGAAAATCAACATCAGGCTTGCCAGGTGGTTCGACCAACAAAAGCTGGTCAAAGCCCACACCTAAATTACGATCAGCCATTCGGCGAATTTGTTCAGGACGAAGGTGAACATGATGGCTGATCATATCAACCACCATAAAGTCATTACCCAAACCATGCATTTTGGTAAAGTTCACCACCATATTGTTTTCTCCCGATACCTAAAATACTCTAAATGCCCACTAAGGCATCAAATTCTCAAGCGCTAGTTGATCATCAATTGTTTCACGCTTACGCGCTAATACGACTTGCTCACCATCTACAACCAGCTCTGCCACACGACCTCTGGAGTTGTAGTTCGAGCTCATTGCAAAGCCATAAGCACCTGATGACATTACCGCGAGCAAGTCGCCCGCCTTAATAGCCAAATCACGATCTTTACCCAAGAAGTCGCCCGTCTCACAAATCGGCCCTACCAAATCATAGTGATGACGCTCACAATCAGAACCCGGCTCTTTTTCTACCCGAATAATATTCTGCCATGCGCTGTATAAAGACGGGCGTAGCAGGTCATTCATCGCCGCATCGATAATCGCAAAGTGCTTATCTTCGTTGTGCTTCAGAAATTCGACCCGTGTTAATAAAACACCTGCATTCGCAGCAATGGAACGTCCTGGCTCCAAAATAACCTTTAGACCTCGATCCCCGATTTTTTCTAACAAAGCGCTGATATAGTCAGCCACTTCAGGTGGCTGCTCGTCATCATAAGTAACGCCTAAACCACCACCCAGGTCAAGGTGCTCGATCACGACCCCTTGTTCTGCAAGCTGATCAACCAAAAGCAAAACTCGCTCTAATGCATCAAGAAATGGTTCCGTTTCAGTTAGCTGGGAGCCGATATGGCAATCAACGCCTATCACCTTTACGCCAGCCAGCTTGGAAGCAGCCTGGTAAATCGCTGGGGCCTGCTCAATGGCAACACCAAACTTATTATCTTTTAAGCCGGTCGAAATATAGGGATGAGTGCCCGCATCAACATCAGGGTTCACGCGTAATGAAATCGGTGCGACTTTGCCCATCTCCAAAGCAACATCATTTAAACGATAGAGCTCTGCCTCGGACTCAATATTGAAGCAATGAACACCCACCTCAAGCGCGCGTTGCATCTCATGTGCTTGTTTGCCGACACCTGAAAAGACCACCTGATCTGCACTACCACCAGCACGCAGCACTCTTTCTAGTTCTCCGACCGAGACAATATCAAAACCGGCACCCTGCTTGGCAAGAATATTCAGTACAGCCAGATTAGAGTTTGCCTTGACTGCATAGCAAACTAAGTTCGCATGCCCTGCAAAGGCTTTTTTATAAGCCTGATAATGCGCCTCAAATGCTGCACGTGAATAAACATAACACGGGGTGCCATACTGTTCAGCGATCTGGCTTAGTGACGAATTTTCTGCATACAACTCGCCATTCTGGTACGAAAAATAACTCATGATTTATAACACTTTTTAATCGCCTGAACCGCTTCAGGCTTGGATAGAATTTGCCAATCACCCAGGATTGCTAAGCTTAGTTCTCAAACTGCTCTTCTGGGGCTCTCGTATCTCGTTTCTTTTTTTCTGCCTTATCGGAAGCAGGACTTTCCACCACTTCCGACTGATTGTGCACAGGCAAATAGAGATCACCCTTTTGGCCACAGCCTTGCACCAGTACCACACATGACATGATAAAAAGAGGCGTAAGTTTTAATCTCATACGTTTACTCACACCTCGAAATAAAGGCCGAAAAAGAATAATTTCCGAAAGGCTCATGGGAAGATACGCGTCAGCTGCCAAAAGGCAGGAATTATAACGAGTTGAAGGGCAATTGACTATTTTTAAGTACAAACCCTAACGAGAAGACTGTTTTTGTATGGCTCGATGCAGAGCCTTGTCAGCCTTTGCAAACCAGCGCAATACTTCCAGGGTTTTCGCCGAATCACTGGATGCTACGCTAAATTGAGATGAGTGATTGCTAAGCAAGACCTCCGACACCATAAGCGGCAGTCGGTCAGATACCTGCTGCTTATTAGCATAATGGATAAGCGCTTCATATTGCTGCTCTCCATGCGCGGCATTACTAAACTCCATACCCTGAAAGCTCAAGTCGCAGTTCGACTGGTAGCCTTCACTGCTAACATGAACCTGTACCTCACTCACTGCACAGTGTGGAATATCTTTCAGCGCCCGTATACGATAACCACCGTCTTTCGCCTTGGTGATTTTATTAAAGCTCACCGTAGGCATTTCACCTCCCAGGCTCATATCTGAGAGCTGCCTTGTTTCCAACATCCGAACCAGGCACTCATTCAATGCAGAAAGTAGTAGCATCTCGTCACGCCCCGTTAAAACCAGGCGCAACAGGCTACCCTGCTCGTCCAATATAATTAACTGATAGGTATCGTGATGCAAAAAGAAAAAAACCTGAATATTACCAGGCATATTGTAGGGTAAAACTGCTGCAACCAGGGTCTCTCCTGGCTGAGCGTATTCATCAAAAATAATTGGGCTATAGT
>NZ_LWGE01001247.1:0-4951 GCF_001635315.1 Oleiphilus sp. HI0123 | reverse complement strand
GCTTGATCGGTCTCGAAAAGCAAAGGGGATACGAGGATTACATAAGGGCTGTCTGCACTGTTTAACTGCCTTTTGATTTCGCTTCGAATTATCGGGTGCAGTAAGCTTTCGAGCCATTGTTTTTGATCTTTCGATGAAAATATAATTTGGCGCAAGGCTGCTCTATCAAGCTCACCAGTATTGGTAAGTATATCGGTACCGAAGTGAGTAGCAATTTTGGAGAGTGCGGCAGTGCCAGGTTCAACAACTTCACGGGCGACAATATCGGCGTCAACAATACAGATACCCAATGCCTGGAATTCGTCTGACGCTGCAGTTTTTCCGCTGCCGATACCACCGGTTAAGCCAATAATAAGCTTCTGCTGTGCTTTGGAATTAGTATTCACTATGATGCTCACTATTCAGCGCTATGCTTGAAGGCTACCGAGCCAAAAGCGAACTAGCTCATCACCAAAAATCATATAGATCCAGCCAGCAATGGCTAGATAAGGCCCGAAAGGGATCGGGATATTTTTATCCCGGCCCTTAATGATAATAAGGGAAATGCCAATCACCGCGCCTACAACAGAAGAAAGCAAAATAATAATCGGCAGGGATTGCCAGCCAAACCAGGCTCCTAAGGCTGCCAGAAGTTTAAAGTCACCATAACCCATGCCTTCCTTACCTGTTAGCAGCTTAAAGGCGTGGAATACTAGCCATAAGCTTAAGTAGCCGAATATGGCGCCCCATAGTGCGCTTGATAAGGGCACAAACGTTTCGTAGTAGTTGAGAATCAAACCACCCCACATTAGTGGTAGCGTCATGTTATCTGGCAGAAGTTGTGTGTCGGCATCGATCATCGTTAGTGCCACAAGTACCCAGGTCAGGATAAGTGCTGCAAGACCAGCATAACTTGCACCATAGATGGAAATAGCGGCAAGTGAAAGTAAAGCTGTGACAAGTTCAACTAAAGGGTAGCGGATCGAGATTTTGTTTTTGCACTGACTACAGCGCCCCTGCAAGAAGATATAGCTGATTACAGGGATATTTTCCCAAGGCTTAATCGCATGCTGACACTTTGGGCAGCTCGAGTTGGGGGTCGATAGGGTGATTTTTTCCTGTTTTGGTTCAGGCTGGTCTAAAAATGCAGCGCACTGAAGTGCCCAATCTTGCTCAAGCATTTTAGGGAGCCTAAAAATGACAACATTCAAGAAGCTGCCGACTAATAAACCGAAAATAAGTGTTGAAGCGTATAGGAACGCAGGGTTGTCATTCAGGTGTTGGAAAAGTGCGAGCATGAAATTGTTCCGTTGCGGCGTTTATCGTTATTTATTGTCAGCTTGAAGTTGCGAATGAGGGGAATCATAGCCTAAGTCGGGCTTAAGTAGTAGATAAGGCGGGCACGAGAAAGGTGCCCGCACGGATATCTCTTATACAACCTGTCCCATCTGGAAGATTGGTAAGTACATGGCGATGATCAATCCACCAATCAGTACACCTAAAACGGACATAATAATCGGCTCCATTAGTGCCGTCATATTATCAACCAGGTCATCTACCTCATCTTCGAAGTGCGTCGCGACTTTGTCTAGCATCGTATCAAGTGCACCAGACTCCTCACCGATCGAAACCATTTGTACTGCCATGGAGGGGAACACACCGGTAGAACGCATAGAATATTGAAGTTGTGTACCCGAGGCTACATCGTCTCGCACCTTAAAAACGGCGTTACGATAAACAATATTACCTGTTGCGCCGGCAACTGAGTCGAGAGCGTCTACAAGAGGTACACCTGCTGAGAAAGTGGTAGACAATACGCGTGCAAAGCGTGCAATGGATGATTTCTCAATAATCCGACCTACGATAGGAATCTTGAGTTTTGCCTTATCGCTTGCATCACGGAAAGCCTCGGAACGTTGACTTGCTTGTTTAAATGCGAAGACTAGTCCCGCAATGGTTAATATAAGTATAAACCAGTACTCCTGCATCCATTCAGAGAGTCCAACAACAAACTGAGTAAAAGCAGGAAGTTCGGCGCCAAAGCCCTTAAACATTTCATCAAATGTTGGTACAACTTTTACCAAGAGAATAGTGGTAACGATAAAAGAGACAACCAGTACCGAAATGGGGTAGCTCATTGCTTTTTTAACTTTCTTCTTTAGTGCCTCTGTTTTTTCCATGTAAGTCGCAACACGGTCTAACATGGTTTCGAGTGCACCCGACTTCTCACCAGAGTCAACTAGGTTGCAAAATAAATCATCGAAATGTTGAGGGTGTTTACGAAGCGCGCCGGCAAAATTGTTACCTGCAGCGACTTCATTTTTAATATCAATAACCAGTGTTTGCAGGCTTGGATTCTCAAGGCCGTCTGCAACAATATCAAAGGCTTGAATAAGCGGTACGCCCGCTTTCATCATGGTAGCAAGCTGGCGCGTAAAAATAGCGACATCGAAGGGGGTTATTTTTTTCCCTTTCGCACGAGTGGCAGCCGCTTTTTTTACTTTGACGGGTTTTATGCCTTGCTTACGAAGCTGTGCTTTGACCAAGGCCGAGTTTGCCGCGGCCATAACGCCTGTGGTTTTATTGCCTTTCCGGTCAGTACCTTCCCAGGAAAAGGACAGTGTCTTATCTGTGGTGCTTGCCATGTGTTAGTCCTTGGTTACACGTTCGACTTCTTCAAGGCTGGTGACGCCTTCAATAGCCTTTAAAAGTGCTGATTTTCTAAGGTTGTTAAAGCCTTCTTCATCTGCCTGCTTTGCGATTTCAAGTGAAGTGGCTTCGGACATAATAAGTTGAGCGATCTTAGGCGTGTTTTTAACGACTTCGTAAATGCCCACCCGGCCTTTATAGCCTTTATTACATTTATCACACCCTTTTGGTTTATAAAGTGTAAAACCTGTATCAATTTGTTCTTTTGTGAAGCCTTCCTTCTCTAGTGTTTCGGGAGGGATATCAGCAGGCTCTTTACAGGCGCTGCATAAGCGTCTTGCCAGTCGTTGTGCGATGATAAGACTGACAGATGTGGCGATGTTAAATGCCGGAACGCCCATATTGATCATACGAGTTAAGGTTTCTGGTGCACTATTGGTATGCAGGGTCGACATGACCATATGACCCGTCTGTGCTGCTTTGATCGCGATAGACGCAGTTTCCAGGTCTCGAATCTCACCCACCATGATGATGTCAGGGTCTTGACGTAAGAAAGACCTAAGCGCTTCAGGGAAGCCAAGCCCGACCTTCGGGTTAACGTTAACCTGGTTGATACCTTCCAGGTTGATCTCAACCGGGTCTTCCGCGGTAGAGATATTTCGTTCGTCAGTATTTAGTATATTCAAACCGGTATAGAGTGATACTGTTTTACCACTCCCCGTAGGGCCGGTTACTAGGATAAGCCCTTGCGGCTGGTGAAGCGCATCCATATAGAGCTCTTTCTGGACGTCTTCGTAACCCAATGCGTCAATCCCCATTTTCGCGCTGCTCGGGTCAAGAATACGCAATACAATTTTTTCGCCCCACAACGTAGGTAGGGTATTCACCCGGAAATCAATCGCTTTGGTTTTTGATAGCTTTAGCTTAATACGTCCATCTTGAGGAATTCGCCGCTCAGAAATATCCAGCTGGGACATAACCTTTAAACGGGCTGATATCTTGGGGGCCAGTTTAATGGAGGGCTTTGAAACTTCGTGTAATATACCGTCTGTACGGTAGCGAACGCGGTAGCTTTTTTCATAAGGTTCGAAGTGTAAATCTGATGCGCCAGTTTTGATTGCGTCGAGTAGCATCTTGTTGACGTATTTAACAATCGGCGCATCATCCGCATCACTAGCCGACACTTCATTGTCTGAGTCATCGCTCTGATCAACATCGATGTCGTCAAGGTCTGCATCGTCCAGATCGCCCATCGTTGTATCCTGCGACTCAAGATACTTCTCGATGGCTGCATTAAGCTTGTCATCTTCAACGAGTATTGCGTCAACACTTGCGCCTGTATGAAACTTGATTTCATCAAGGGCAATAATATTGGTTGGGTCCGATACCGCAATAAAAAGCCGATTGCCACGCATAAATAAAGGCAGGGCATGGTGTTTTCTAATTAGCTTTTCATCAACCACCTTTTCGGGGAAGGATTCTTGCTGAAAGGCATTTAGGTCCAAAACAGGCATACCAAATTCTTGCGCAGCAGAAAATGCTAGGTCCTTGGCTTTAGCCGCTTTTGCTTGAACCAGATGGGAAACCAGTGATAAATTGTTCTGATGAGCGTGTAGCTGTGCTTTTCGGGCAGTTTCTTCATCGAGTAACTGATCCAAAACAAACTTTCTGGCCAAGCCAGTAAGTGTCGTGTTTTCTGCTGTCATGGGGCTTCTTTGCTTGAGTTAAATTCACCATTTAGATGCACAAACTAATGTTTGGACTAAATAACTGGCTTTAAACGGTTTAGCGCTTGCTGATAAACGCATACATATATAAGGAAGTGTAGTGGAAGTTTTCAGATTTAAAAGAAAGCTTCGCATAGTGTGAGTAACTGACAAATATTGTCACTTCCTGTCATCAAGAGTATGGTCCAATACTTGTGATAATACTTCAAGGTAATTCTATAAAAGAACTGTAATCTACTGACTAATAAGGGAAATAATATTAATATTTGTAATTGGCACGTTGCCTGCTATTGTTTAAGTGTCGGTACGCAGAGTGTGAAGACTGATTGCAAACGCTTAGAAGAGCAAGCAACTTTCCTGACGCGAAGCCATCCTTAAGGGTAGACTCAAGTTTACCTTTAAAGATGGGTTCCAGATTGAAGGTAGTAGTAAAGCAAACAGGCTACTAAAACAATCGAGCGGCCATTTATACTAAATCTGGAGATATATTATGAATATGAAAAAGAATCAGCAAGGTTTTACGCTAATTGAATTGATGATCGTTGTTGCGATTATTGGTATTTTGGCAGCGGTTGCCATTCCTGCTTATCAGGATT
>NZ_LWGE01001246.1:0-2448 GCF_001635315.1 Oleiphilus sp. HI0123 | reverse complement strand
GCTATTCGCTGACTCGTTAGCTGGAACCAGATCGAGTTGTTTCGCAATTGCCAAAGCTGTTGCAGGATGATCCCCGGTAATCATTATCGGTGTGATACCAGCTGTTTTACATTGTTGAACGGCCTCTTTGGCTTCTTCTCGGGGAGGGTCGATCAATGCGGCTAAGCCTAGGAAAGTCATCTGTGACTCAAGCGTTTCCTGATCGAAAGTGTCGCCGTCATTTAAGTTCTTCATAGCGAAAGCGAGTACTCGGTAGCCTTGTGTCGCAAGGTCTTCTGCAATATCTAGCCAGAGATCACGATCAAACTGCTGCACTTCTGCGGCTTGGGTAAAAGCTTGGCTACAGCAGGAAAGTACTGCTTCAGGTGCCCCTTTCGTATAAGAAATTAAGGGTGTGTGGGGTTCACCCATTAGCTTGTGTACAGTAGTCATACGCTTTCGGTTAGAGTCAAAGGCACACTCGGCAACGCGCGGAAGCGATTTCTCAAGTTCTGTTTTTAGGAAGCCAGCTTGGGCTGCGCAGTTGAACAAGGCTAGCTCTGTCGGTTCGCCACTAGACTGCTCTATCTCGCGACTAACCCTGACATCATTGTTGAGCGAGAGCACATGTGCAAGGTGCGAGCTTTGAGCCAAACTGTTCAGGGCGTAAGGTTTGCTTTCAGGTGTAATTAGCTTGTCTACGTGCATTTTGTTCTGAGTGAGAGTGCCGGTTTTATCAGAGCAGATGTAGCTAACCGAGCCTAAGGTCTCGACAGAAGGTAGGTTACGCATCAAGGCATTAATCTTGATCATTTTTGCTGCCCCTAAGGCTAAGGCAATACTTACAACAGCAGGTAGGGCTTCGGGAATGGCTGCCACAGCTAGGCTAATACCGGTTAGCAGCATTAATAACCAGGGTTCACCCCGAATAAGGCCAAGGACAATCACAACCAGGCATATAAACACAATACTGATAGCGAGACGCTTACTGAATAGGGCTAGCCTATTCTGGAGTGGCGTATGGCTCTGTTTAGCGCTTTTTAGCAATGAGGCTATTTTCCCCAGCTCGGTTTCCATGCCTGTGGCAGTGACAATGCATTGAGCTGAGCCCCTGTTGATCTGAGTGCCTTTGAATAGCATATTGCTGCGCTCAGCGAGCAAGGTATCTTCGTGTT
Source organism: Oleiphilus sp. HI0123 (assembly GCF_001635315.1). Lineage (NCBI taxonomy): Bacteria > Pseudomonadati > Pseudomonadota > Gammaproteobacteria > Oceanospirillales > Oleiphilaceae > Oleiphilus > Oleiphilus sp. HI0123. Next base: position 1,294 of record NZ_LWGE01001246.1, on the reverse strand, counting down.
CAAGTGCTTCGACACGTTTATCAACACCAAGAGATTCACCTGTCAGTGATGATTCATCACACTCAATATCCTTGCCCTCGACAAGGCGAACATCGGCAGGCACTACGTTGCCGGCCTCCAGGCTAATAATATCGCCAGGGACGAGTTGCGTGCTGGAAATAGTCTGCCATTTGCTATCGCGTAAAGTCAGCGTCTCGAGTGTCGCCATGGCTCTAAGAGAAGCCATCGCTTTTTCAGCCCGGAATTCTTGAAAAGCGCCCAATATTGCATTGAGGCCAATAATACAAAGGATAATAAGTGTATCCACGGCTTCACCGACTAGACCGGAAATCGCCGCCGCGCAGAGTAGCACCATAATCATTACATCCTGAAACTGAGCCATGATCACCTTCCACCAAGGGCGGGTGTTGGCCTGTTCCAGAATATTTTCTCCCTGTGTAGTTAAACGTTCCTGCGCTTCTTGTTTACTTAGGCCCTTTTCTATTATTGAATTCAGAGCTTCTGCGCATTCTTCAGTATTTAAGGTGTGCCACTTTGTTGACATAGATTCTAATCCTGTGGTCAGATTCTTTCTTCATAAGAATGATCTAATCATAAAATGATTTCTAGTGAATGACGATATTCAGTATTCACCAATCTTGATGCGGGTCACTTAAGAGCTCGAATCTAAAAGCTCTTTTTATAATTCAAGCCAGCCTTCGAGGCTTTGTCGTAAAAAGGGGAAGTGCTTGCGAAAGCGATTAAAGGTTTTGGGGCTTGGTGCCCTGTGTTTGTCGTCTGTGACCTTGCTGAGTGCTTGTTCTTCAGTTAGTTATTATTCACATTTGTTAAATGGCCAAACCTCTCTTTTGTGGAATCGAGAGCCTGTTGAGACACTGCTAGCGGATGATGAAACCTCTGAGGAGCTTCGAAAGCGTCTGATTTTATCTCAAGCGCTTAGAGATTTTGCCAGCAAGGAACTCAATCTACCAGTCGATGACGCATATACCAGTTATACAGACTTAGGCCGACGCTATGCGGTTTGGAATGTCTATGCTGCGTCTGAACTGTCTTTGGATGCTTATACTTGGTGCTACCCAATACTTGGGTGTTTGGCCTATAGAGGCTATTACGATCAATCTATGGCCAAAGCTGAAGCCTTGAGACTTGAAAAACAAGGCTTTGAAACTCGAGTGGGGGGCGTGCGGGCTTATTCTACCTTAGGTTTTTTTGACGACCCATTGTTAAGTAGTTTCATATTTACGGATGAAGTATATCTGGTCGAGTTGTTGATACATGAGATTTCTCATCGCAA
>NZ_LWGE01001245.1:0-7737 GCF_001635315.1 Oleiphilus sp. HI0123 | reverse complement strand
GAACGAGAATACTCTCAGCAAAATTCAAGCTCTAGTATCCAAAGTTCAGTGCTCAGACAGTATCGTCAACTACGTCTACCGGCTGGCAACATTGAGTCGTTTAAAAAGCAATGAAACACACGGTTTATCGCCTCGCGCAAATATATCTCTGATTCAAGCGGCTAAAGCCTGGGCACTTATTGAAGGCAGGGACCATGTTTTACCTGATGATATTCAGGCAGTCTTTCCAAGCGTCGCAGAACACCGCCTGTCTAACGGACAAGCAAAGCAAAGCAACCCTTTGAGCCAAAACATTTTAAAATCTGTTGATATTTTTTAAACTATCCCCATTAACAGTTTATTATTCTGCGAGCCCCTATATCTGTAGCCACGACCTATAGAGCTTGCTGAGCAGCATTTTTGCACAACATTATTTAGTACCAGTTTAAACACTTATCGTTGAAGGACATTTCTCATGAGCGAAGCAAAACACTCCAAAGTCATTATTCTTGGCTCAGGCCCTGCAGGCTATACAGCTGCAGTCTATGCAGCACGCGCCAACCTGAACCCAGTTGTGATTACAGGAATGCAGGCAGGCGGACAATTGACGCAAACAACCGACGTCGATAACTGGCCTGGAGATGCTGAGGGCGTTCAAGGTCCTGAATTAATGCAAAGAATGCAGCAGCATGCCGAGCGCTTCGAAACAGAGGTTATTTATGATCACATCAATAAAGCAGAACTAAGCCAAAAACCTTTTCGCTTAACGGGCGATTCTGGTGAATATACTTGTGACGCACTCATTATCGCCACCGGTGCTTCAGCGATGTATTTGGGCCTAGAGTCCGAAGAAACGTTTGCCGGCAAAGGGGTCAGCGCCTGTGCAACTTGTGACGGATTCTTCTACCGCAACCAGACTGTTTGTGTAGTTGGCGGCGGAAACACTGCCGTTGAAGAAGCGTTGTATCTATCCAATATCGCTAAAGAAGTTATATTGATTCACCGTCGAGACACACTTCGCTCGGAAAAAATTCTTCAAGACAAGCTTTTGGAAAAAGCTGAAAACGGTAATATTCGCATCGAGTGGAACCATACTCTAGAAGAAGTGCTGGGTGACGATGCAGGCGTAACTGGCGTGCGCGTCAAGTCAACCGAATCAGGTGAAGAAAAAGAAATACCAACAATGGGTGTCTTTATTGCTATCGGCCATAAGCCCAACACCGAGCTATTTGATGGCCAACTAGAAATGAATAATGGCTATCTGACCATAAAGTCTGGCCTCGAAGGAGGCGTAACAGGCACTAGCATCCCTGGCGTATTCGCCGCCGGTGATGTAACTGACCAGGTATACCGTCAAGCAATTACTTCAGCTGGCTTTGGTTGTATGGCTGCACTGGATGCAGAAAAGTACATCGACGCATTATAAGTATAACCCCCGGGCGGGTAAGCTTGACGCTTAACCGCCCTGCTCGCCTCAAAGGATATTGAATGGCCAACCTCCCCTGGCTGGATGCGAACGACGACTTCCCTCCCATTGAACAGGCTTTGCGCGACCCAGACGGCTTACTCGCTGCCGGAGGTGACCTTAGCCCTGAACGACTCATTCACGCCTATTCCCGCGGCATATTCCCTTGGTTCTCAGATGATCAGCCTATTCTTTGGTGGAGCCCCGACCCTCGCTGCGTTGTAATTCCTGATGAAGTACATATCTCCAAAAGCCTGAAGAAACACATTCGACAGAAACAGCCCAGGCTCAGCTTCGACCAAGCTTTCCCAGAAGTCATCAGACATTGCGCTCGACTCGATTCCGAGGAAGGCACCTGGATTACCGAAGAAATGGAAGAGGCATATTACGCTCTGCATGAACTAGGCGTTGCTCACTCGGTTGAAGTATGGGAAAACGAAGAACTTGTTGGTGGGCTCTATGGCCTAGCCATTGGCTGCTGTTTTTTCGGTGAATCAATGTTTTCATTAAAGCCCAATGCATCGAAAGTTGCCTTCGCATGTCTAAGCCAACAGCTGCATAAGTGGGGCTACGCTATTATTGACTGCCAAGTTGAAAACCCCCATTTACTAACACTCGGCGCAAAATGCATCGATAGGTCAGATTTTTTATCTATACTTAATAAAAATATTAAACGAAGCCCCTTACATTCCGAGTGGGCATTCGCCAATCAAGGCAACGGATAAAGCCCAAAGCTATGACACAACAACAAGAGCTGGCACTTTACGCGACCCCGGAGCACGATTGCAGCTACCTACCGGGCATGCAAGCAAGCACTGTCTTTGCCGACCCAAAAGTTATCATCGACACGGATACCTATAGCGAACTTTCAGCACAGGGTTTCCGTCGTAGCGGACAACATTATTACCGCCCTCACTGCACTAGCTGCCAAGCTTGCACACCAATACGCGTGTCTGCACCAAACTTTCAAAGAAGCAAAAGTCAGAAAAGGGTGTGGAATAAAAACAGCCAAGTGAAAGGTAAAATTCTTCCAGCTGATTTCCATGAAGACCACTACTTACTATATGAGAAATATATCCACAGCCGTCACGCGGATGGAGATATGTACCCGCCGAGCCGCGACCAATATAGATCGTTCCTGGTAAATGGTCACAGCACAACACAGTTCATAGAATTCTCTGAAGGCGACCATTTACTTGGCATTGCCGTTTGCGACCAACTTAATGACGGCCTTTCGGCCATTTACACGTTCTTTGACCCTGAGCTTTCGGCTAAAAGCCTAGGAACCTACGCCATTCTCTGGCAAGTGGAGGAAGCCAAAAATCGAGAGCTAAGTTACCTGTATTTAGGCTATTTTATTAAGGAATGTAAGAAAATGGCGTACAAAACAAAGTTTTCACCTTTTGAGGCCAGAATTGGTGATCAGTGGTATACAGAAGAACAGCTGATAAACATCAGAGACCAGCTACTGAGTTCTAGCGAATAATCCTCCAGCAACTTCTTTTTAGCCCCTCAAACCCGCCATAAGTGCAATTATTTTACTGATCAATAAACAAACATTTTGCGTAATCCTTCGGATTCAGGCAGAATGTCGCACTTTTCTAATAACGAGCTTTAATTCGAGGTGATAATTAGCCTCTTAAATTTCAGGCTTGTTGTAACTAAACGCTCAATTATTTATGAGGTTACGCTTTAATGGCGAAAGAAGATGTCATTGAAATGGAAGGGACGATTATAGACACCCTTCCAAACACCATGTTCCGTGTTGAACTAGAAAATGGCCATATTGTAACGGCTCATATTTCTGGCAAGATGCGTAAGAACTATATTCGTATACTGACTGGTGACAAGGTTAAAGTTGAAATGACGCCTTACGACCTAACTAAAGGCCGTATCACCTACAGAGCTCGCTAGATTATTTCGTCTGGGCTCGCGCTCATTCGCTTAAGCGAGACTTTATAGTCATAAAAAAAGGGTAAGAACCATGTTCTTACCCTTTTTTTCGTCAATAACAACCCTTAGGCTGGCTCTTGCTCATAATCAAAGACAATCTCATTATCTCGAAGATTAATATGGACATCGCCACCTTCAGCCAAACTACCAAAGAGAATTTCTTCTGCTAACGGTTTCTTGAGGTCTTCCTGAATCAGACGAGCCATTGGTCTAGCACCCATAGTTTCATCATACCCCTTCTCTGCAAGATAGAGCTTCACTTCATCATCAACATGCAGCACAACGTTCTTCGCATCCAGCTGTACTTGTAATTCCATAAGGAACTTGTCGACAACATAGCAAACTGTTTCTCTCGATAATGAAGCAAACGGAATAATGCCATCCAAGCGATTTCTAAACTCTGGCGTAAATACCTTATTCAAAGCTTCCATACCATCTGAAGAATGGTCTTGCTCATTAAAACCAATTGAGCGTCTACTAATTACTTCCGCACCAGCATTGGTTGTCATCACCAACACGACATGCCTAAAGTCAGCTTTGCGGCCATTGTTATCGGTTAAGGTGCCGTGATCCATAACCTGCAACAACAAGTTAAAGACTTCTGGGTGCGCCTTTTCAATCTCATCAAGCAATAAAACGCAGTGAGGATTCTTATTGACCGCTTCGGTCAATAAGCCACCCTGATCATAGCCAACGTACCCAGGAGGCGCACCAATCAAACGACTGACGGTATGTCGCTCCATATACTCCGACATATCAAAGCGAACCAACTCAATACCTAATACAGTTGCTAACTGCTTAGTTACTTCAGTCTTACCAACACCGGTAGGACCAGAGAACAAGAATGCACCATCAGGCTTCTCAGGCGACTTCAAACCGGCGCGAGAAAGCTTGATTGCCGTTGATAAAGACTCGATTGCCTTATCTTGACCAAACACTAGCATTTTAAGATCGCGCTCAATATTCTTAAGCATATCTTTATCAGAACTTGTCACGCTACGAGGAGGAATTCGCGCTATTTTAGCCACCACATCTTCAATATCCTCGACATCAATCAAGTCACAGCGCTGATCAGCTTCTTTCAAACGCTGACTAGCACCCGCCTCGTCTATCACATCGATGGCCTTATCAGGCATATGACGATCAGTAATATAACGTTCAGCCAGCTCTGCTGCGGAGCGCAATGCTTCATCCGTATACTTGAGTTCATGATGTGCTTCAAACTGAGGTTTCAGACCTCGCAGAATTTTTATCGTATCCTCAACATCCGGCTCATTTACATCTATCTTCTGGAATCGACGCGCCAATGCGCTATCTTTTTCGAAGATGCCTCGGAACTCAGTGAACGTAGTCGAACCAATACAACGAATCTCACCAGAACTAAGTAGTGGCTTCAGCAAATTAGATGCATCCATAACGCCACCTGAAGCAGAACCCGCACCAATGATCGTATGAATTTCATCAATAAATAAAATAGCATGATCTCGCTTCTTCAGCTCAGCTAGCAGAGCCTTAAAACGTTTTTCAAAATCACCACGGTATTTGGTTCCTGCTAATAAAGCACCAAGATCTAAAGAATAAACCTCAGCATCAGATATAATTGCTGGAACATTTCCATCAACAATCTGCTTAGCTAAACCTTCAGCTATCGCCGTTTTACCAACACCCGCCTCCCCTACTAACAAGGGGTTATTTTTACGGCGACGCGACAGTATCTGTACAACTCTATCAACCTCTTTCTCGCGACCAATCAGTGGGTCAATGCGACCGAAGCTTGCCTGTTCATTCAAGTTTGATGCATAGCTCTCGAGCGGATTACTCTGGCCTGACTCTTCCATACCTTCTTCAGAAGACGCCTCACCCTCTTGCTCTGGCTCGGAGTCATCGGAAATTTTGGAAATACCATGCGAGATATAATTTACTACATCAATACGCGCGATATTTTGTTTCTTAAGCACATAAACAGCCTGACTTTCTTGTTCACTGAATATAGCTACCAAAACATTCGCGCCAGTAACTTCTTTCTTACCAGAAGACTGAACATGAAATACTGCACGCTGCAAAACTCGCTGAAAGCCCAGAGTAGGCTGAGTTTCTCGCTCTTCATCACTCGCTGGAATAAGTGGTGTAGTCGAGTCTACAAACTCGGTTAACTCCTCTCGAAGCTCCGACAATTCGGTACCACACGCACCCAGCACTTGTAGTGCGGCATCATTGTCGAGCAAAGCCAATAGCAAGTGCTCAACAGTCATAAATTCGTGACGCTTCTCACGGGCGCTTCGAAACGCTTCGTTCAAGGTCAGTTCGAGGTCCTTACTTAACATCTTTCACCCCAGAAATTATTATTAATTCGCTCAATGTGATTACCCATGTAAAACGCAGAACTATATCTATAAAGCTCTAGACTGCTTTGATTTCACACAATAATGGGTGATCACAATCAGCCGAATATTGATTCACCAGCGCCACCTTTGTTTCTGCAATGTCCCGACTGAACACGCCACACACGGCATAACCTTGAGTGTGAACAGCTAACATTACCTGGGTCGCCTTTTCTTCATTCATAGAAAAAAACTTTAATAGCACCTCAACAACAAAGTCCATCGGCGTGTAGTCATCATTTAACATGACAACCTGATACATCGAAGGCTGTTTAAACGCTGGCTTAGCAGGAGCGACAAGCAGATCATCTTCATGACCTGGATCATTTTGCGTTCCTTGAGCTAATACTAGTAGAGAATCTTTAGTTTTACTCATAGTTTGATACGAATTTTTACATTTCTCTTTATTTGGGGGTAGATACGTATTTTGCAACAACTGAGCTTATAAAGAAATCGCATAAAGAAAAACATGAGCAAAACTATCGAAAGAATTACGGCCAGGCATCATATCTTTCGCCCAAATCGCTTGACAGCATTAAGAAAATATTTGACAGTAGCGACTTGATGCGCTTTGCATCGGAATACAAATAAAAATAAAACTTCAGGTGTTTGAACTTTTACATGCCCAAGAACCCAAAAAGGCAGTCTGACATCCTTGAATTCTTTATTCAGGATTGCCAAGACACATAGTTCGAACGCAGGAGACACGGGAGTCGATAATGCCTCAAGGTACAGTAAAGTGGTTCAATAATGCAAAAGGCTATGGGTTCATCATCGAAGACGGTGATAATGAAGATCTTTTTGCTCATTTTTCTTCAATTCAAATGGAAGGCTATAAAACCCTTAAAGCAGGGCAGCCGGTCAACTTTGAAAAGCAGCCAGGCGACAAAGGTTTTCACGCTGTAAATATTACGGCAGTTGAAACGGTTCAACCAAGCTCCGCTGCACATGACGTAGACCATGACGAGTTTATTTCTGTTGAAGAAGCAAATGGTTCTGAGTTTCAGCCTAGCCATCAAGCACCATTGAACACGGAAACAAAAACATCAACAGAGCAAGAAGCCAAAGCAGTTTCAGCTTGAAACTGAGAGCCTGCCCTTCCTCTAGAGATAGCAGGCCTTTAGCCATTTACTCTTAACCCGATTTTATACAAAACCGGGTAAATCACTTGCCATTTATATGGCAGACTTTTTCCTGTCCGCGTATTATGTGGCCATGCCTACTATTTTCCTATTCAACAAGCCTTATCACACACTATCTCAGTTTACTGATAATGAGGGCCGCTCAACGCTTTCAAACTTTATTAAAACCCCCAAAATATACCCCGCCGGCAGACTGGACTACGACTCAGAAGGACTATTGATCTTAACTGGCGATGGGCAAATGCAAGCTCGAATTGCCGACCCGAAACACAAGCTCCCCAAGACCTATTGGGCACAGGTAGAAGGGGAGATTAGCGATGAAGCCCTTAACAAATTGCGTAATGGGGTAACACTTAAAGATGGGCTAACACGTCCAGCTATTGCCGAACGAATTAAAGAGCCCTGCTTGTGGCCGAGAACCCCACCAATAAGGCAGCGCGCAAATGCTCCAACATCCTGGCTGGCATTAACGATCACCGAAGGAAAAAACCGCCAAGTGCGACGAATGACTGCTGAAGTCGGCTTCCCAACACTCCGCCTGATTCGCGCAGCAATTGGCCCCTGGTCTATCGACAACCTACAACCAGGCGAACATAAAAGCCTGGAAGTTCACCTACCTAAGCAACGAGAAAATAAAAAACATTCTTCTCGTAATAAAGGACGCACCCATTCAAGCAAAAAGAAGCATCCACACAGAAAAAAACCTAGTTAGCACCAGTGCGATACGGCACATAAATAAACTAAACACCACTTCAAAGCTAATTTGCTAAGCATATAGGCAAGATTTTTGGCTTATAAAAATTTAGGTGCTATCATT
>NZ_LWGE01001244.1:0-1169 GCF_001635315.1 Oleiphilus sp. HI0123 | reverse complement strand
TTTCCTAGTGCCAAATTATCGCTCGACCCCAAGTCGAAAGCAGGGCGCAGGCATCGTGTAAATGGTGCCTGCGCACTGCTNTCGACTTGGGGTCGAGCGATAATTTGGCACTAGGAAACACATATTGCCAAATCCATAGCCGGTCATTTTTGCCGTACTTCCTAAGCAATTCGGCCGGCATATAAACACTACCATAACCTTCCTTTAAGTCAGCTTCATGCAATGCTTTTACGTCTTTCAAGTGCGCTTGCAATGGCCCTTGAATTTTAACAGGAAGCGGCACCACCCTTTCCTTATTTCCCTTGGCATTGCGTATGATAATTTGCTGATATGCAAAATCGATATCTTGAACCCTAAGCCGAACCGCCTCCATCAACCTTAGACCACAGCCATAGAGCAATGATACCAGTAGCAATTGAACCCCTTGTAGTTCGGCTAATATTTCGTTTACTTCATCAGTAGACAAGACAACCGGCAACTTCTGACGTTTTTTTGCCTTGACGTATTGGCTAACATCACCAAGCTCAAGATTTAAAACCATTTTGAAGTAAAAGACTATTGCATTCAGCGCAAGCGCCTGCGTTGAACTCGACACACCCTTATCAACAGCCAAAAATGAAAGATAGTCAATCACATCTCTGGCAGAGTTACCTTGGGTGTGACTATTAGAACAGAACTTTAAGAAGCGATTAACCCAATGGACATAAGTCTTTTCGGTGCGAATACTGTACCCCTTAGCACGCACCTGATAGATTAACTTCTCGACTTCTGGTGCATTTGCACTGCCCTCCAAGTCCATATTTTTGCTTCGACCTGTTACAACAGGCGTATTATTTCGCGCATTCGAGACATGATCAGCCTCCAACTCTTTGCACGACATTTTCCAATAATCCCAATCAACCTGCTTACAAAGGGGGGAATGAATACTTAGAAACAAACAATGAATCGCATCAACCACCTGACGCTTCCCCCCTGTGTCAGGATAGTTGTCGCCTCTGTTAATTTTTAATAATTGAATAGGAGGCGGTAAGAGAATATGAGTGAAGCATTATTCAAAAGAGTTTAAAGAAGCCATTGTTAAGAAGTGGCTTGAAAGTGGGTTATCATTAAGAACGTTTTCAGCCCAGGAAAACATAAACCTATCCACCTTGTATTCCTGGCGAGATAAA
>NZ_LWGE01001243.1:0-4039 GCF_001635315.1 Oleiphilus sp. HI0123 | reverse complement strand
TGTTGAACTAGTTGAAGCAATGGAAGAGAAATTCGGCGTATCTGCAGCTGCTGCTGTAGCTGCTGCTCCTGCTGCTGGCGGTGACGCTGGTGGTGCTGCTGCCGCTGAACAGACTGAGTTTGACGTTGTTCTTGCAGGCGCTGGCGACAAGAAAGTTAACGTAATCAAAGCAGTTCGTGCTCTTACAGGTCTTGGCCTTAAAGAAGCGAAAGCAATGGTTGATGGTGCTCCATCTACTGTTAAAGAAGGCGTTAGCAAAGACGACGCTGAAGCTGCTAAGAAAGAGCTTGAGGAAGCTGGCGCATCTGTTGAAGTTAAGTAACTATAATTATAGTTATTTGATGCATGCAGAAGCACACGCATCCTAACGAAATTGGCTGGTAGCATTTGCTGCCGGCCTTTTTCTGTTGTTAGTTAGTAGATAGCTTTCATTATATTGATGCTAACAAGCATCATAGAACAAACTATAAGAAGGTTTGTTAGAAAGGAATATTTGGCAAAGCCTTGAGCATGCAATAAGTATCTCTTTCTAAACATAGCCTGTTATTAAACGGTGTCAACCGTTCAACAATTCAGACCGTTAAGTCACAAAACTGGGGAATATAAATGGCCTACTCGTATACAGAGAAAAAGCGTATTCGTAAAGAATTTGGCGTGTTACCAACCGTCATGGATGTGCCGTATCTTTTGTCTATTCAAATAGACTCGTACTTAAGCTTCTTGCAGAGTGACAATGACCCAGAGTCTCGTGACGATGTTGGTCTTCACGCTGCATTCAAGTCAGTTTTTCCAATTTTGAGCTTCTCAGGTAATGCTGCATTAGAATATGTGAGCTACCGTTTGGGTGAACCCGCATTTGACGTAAAAGAGTGTATTCAGCGTGGTGTAACATACGCAGCTCCATTGCGTGTTAAGGTTCGATTGATTATTTATGATAAAGAATCATCAAATAAAGCAATCAAAGACATCAAAGAGCAAGAAGTATACATGGGCGAAATGCCGCTCATGACCGAAAATGGTACATTTGTTGTTAACGGTACTGAGCGTGTAATCGTCTCTCAGTTGCATCGTTCTCCAGGCGTATTTTTTGATCACGATAAGGGTAAAACACACTCTTCTGGTAAGTTGTTACACTCTGCTCGTGTTATTCCTTACCGTGGTTCATGGTTGGACTTTGAGTTTGACCCGAAAGACAACGTTTTTGTTCGTATTGACCGACGTCGTAAACTACCTGCATCGATCTTGCTACGTGCGCTTGAATACAGCACACAAGAAATTCTTGAAATGTTCTTCGATACCAGTGCATTCGTTATTTCCGGCGAGAGCTGTAAGCTAGAGTTGGTGCCTGCTCGCCTACGTGGTGAGCTTGCAAGTTTCGAAATTAAAGATGCTGACGGTAAGGTTATCGTTGAAGAAGGTCGTCGTATTACTGCGCGTCATATCAGACAGCTTGAGAAGCTTGGTAATCACCTTGAAGTTCCACGTGAGTACCTACACGGCAAGGTGACAGCGAAAGACTTGATCAATGAAGAAACTGGCGAATTGGTTGTTGAGTGTAATACCGAAATCACTGATGAAGTGATCGATACAATTATTGAAGCGGGTATCGAATCGTTCGAGACGATTTATACGAACGAACTAGATTGCGGCCCGTTCATGTCTGATACGCTAAGAATCGATCCGACAAGTAATCAGCTTGAAGCTCTGGTAGAGATTTATCGTATGATGCGTCCTGGTGAGCCGCCAACTAAGGATTCAGCAGAGAACCTGTTCAAGAACTTGTTCTTTACTTCTGAGCGCTACGATCTTTCTGCAGTAGGCCGCATGAAGTTTAATCGCCGTATCGGACGTAGCGATGAGACGGGCGAAGGCGTACTGTCAAATGAAGATATTATCGATGTCTTGAAAACATTGATCGATATTCGAAATGGTAAGGGTGAAGTTGATGATATCGATCACTTGGGTAACCGTCGTATTCGATCTGTAGGTGAAATGGCAGAGAACCAATTCCGTGTTGGTTTGGTTCGTGTTGAAAGAGCTGTACGTGAGCGTTTGAGCATGGCTGAGTCTGATGGTCTAATGCCACAAGACTTGATCAATGCTAAGCCTGTCGCTGCAGCCGTTAAAGAATTCTTTGGTTCTAGCCAGTTATCTCAGTTTATGGATCAGAACAACCCGCTTTCTGAGGTGACTCATAAGCGTCGTGTATCAGCATTAGGCCCAGGTGGTTTGACTCGTGAGCGTGCTGGTTTTGAGGTTCGAGATGTACACCCGACTCACTACGGTCGCGTTTGTCCTATCGAAACGCCTGAAGGTCCAAACATCGGTTTGATTAACTCTTTGGCAACCTACGCACGAACTAACTCTTTTGGCTTCTTAGAGAGTCCGTATAGAAAAGTTGTTGACAGTGTTGTAACAGACGAGATCGAGTATCTGTCAGCAATTGAAGAAAGTGGCTTCATTATCGCACAGGCTAGTGCTGTTGTTAGTGAAGACGGTAAGCTAACTGAAGAGCTTGTTAACGTTCGATATAAAAACGAATTTACAGTAACGCCACCTGAGAAGGTTAACTATATGGACGTGTCACCACGTCAGGTAGTATCGGTAGCAGCTTCTTTGATTCCTTTCTTGGAACACGATGATGCGAACCGTGCTTTGATGGGGTCAAACATGCAGCGTCAGGCTGTTCCAACCCTACGTGCTGAAAAGCCATTGGTTGGTACGGGTATTGAGCGAATTGTTGCTCAGGACTCCGGTGTATGTGTGGTTGCAGATCGAGGTGGTGTAATCGAACGTGTCGATGCAGGCCGAATTGTTGTTCGTGTTAACGATGATGAGACTGCACAAGGCGACGCAGGTGTAGATATCTACAACCTAACGAAATATGTTCGTTCAAACCAAAATACTTGTATAAATCAACAGCCTTTGGTTAAGCAGGGTGAGCAAATTTCTCGTGGTGACGTACTTGCTGATGGTCCTTCGGTTGATATGGGTGAGCTGGCTTTGGGTCAGAACATGCGTATCGCCTTTATGCCTTGGAACGGTTACAACTTTGAGGATTCGATCCTTGTATCTGAGCGTGTAGTTCAAGAAGACCGTTTCACAACTATCCATATTCAGGAATTGACTTGTGTTGCGCGTGATACCAAGTTAGGTAGCGAAGATATTACTGCCGATATTCCGAATGTTGGTGAGAACGCACTTTCCAAGCTGGATGAGTCGGGTATCGTTTATATCGGTGCTGAGGTGGGTGCTGGTGATATTCTTGTTGGTAAGGTAACACCTAAGGGCGAAACCCAGTTAACGCCTGAAGAAAAGCTACTTAGAGCAATCTTCGGTGAAAAAGCATCTGATGTTAAGGATACTTCACTGCGAGTTTCTACAGGAACGCGTGGTACGGTAATCGACGTTCAGGTCTTTACTCGTGACGGTGTTGAGAAAGATCAGCGTTCGAAAGATATTGAAAACGATCAGCTTGATAAGTTCCGTAAAGATTTGAAAGATGAGTATCGCATTGTTCAGGGCGCAACTTATGAGCGTCTTACAAAAGCTTTGCTTGGTCAGTCTGTAATTTCTGCGCCAGGTTTGAAGAAGGGCGATACCCTTAGTGAAGATTACCTTAAAGGCTTAGAGCCTAGCGATTGGTTCACAATTCGTATGTCTGAAGACTCTCTAAATGAGATGTTGGAGAAGGCAGAGGCGCAATTGGAAGATCGTCGTAAAGATCAGGAAGAGCGCTTCGAAGTTAAGAAGGGTAAGCTTCAGACTGGTGATGATCTCGCACCGGGTGTACTGAAAATAGTTAAGGTTTACGTTGCGATCAAACGTCGTATTCAGCCTGGTGATAAGATGGCTGGACGACACGGGAACAAGGGTGTTATCTCGGTTATTATGCCAGTTGAAGATATGCCATATGATGAGCATGGTAACCCAGTAGATATTGTACTTAACCCGCTAGGTGTTCCGTCTCGAATGAACGTCGGTCAGGTACTGGAAACACACTTGGGTTGTGCTGCAAAAGGTCTTGGTAAGAAAATTG